>CAZOEB010000008.1:39416-56032 GCA_964578685.1 uncultured Caulobacterales bacterium | reverse complement strand
TGCCGCCCTCGGCGCTCGCGCTTGAACCGGGCGACGCGGTCAGCCTCGATCTTGGAACGGGCGCGCGCGATTATCGCATCCTCTCGATCGAAGACGGCGCAGGCCGGCGCATCGAAGCGGTGCGCGTCGCGCCGGCCGTCTATGACGCCCCGCTCGCGAGCGGCGGCTACCGGGCGCCGGCGATCATCGCCGCGCCCGGCAAACCCGTCTTTGAACTGATGAATTTGCCGCTCTTGCGCGACGGCGACGACCCGGCCGCGCCTTATGTCGCCGCCTTCGCCGATCCCTGGCCGGGGGCCGTCGCGCTCTACCGGCTCGCGGGGGCGGCCTCGCTCGCGGCGACGCTCCCCGCGCGCGCCGTGATGGGACGACTGGAAGCGCCATTGCCGCCGGGCTTTTCAGGGCGCCTCGACCGGCGGCCCGCGCGCGTGCGGCTCTCCTTCGGCGCGCTCGCCAGTCGCTCGCTTGAGGAAGTGCTCGCCGGCGCAAACACGCTTGGCCTGGAGACGGCGGCGGGATGGGAGATCGTTCAGTACACGGACGCAAACCTTGGAACGGACGGCGTCTGGACCCTCTCGGGGCTTCTTCGCGGCCAGATGGGAACGGAATCGCCCGCCGCGGCGGGCGCCGCTTCCGGCGCGCGCGTGGTCGTCATGACGCCGGCGGTCGAACAGGCGGCCTTCGCGCTCGACCTCCGCGGCCTTCCCCTCGCCTTCGCGGCGGGCCCGGCGGACGATCCCGTCACGGCGGAGACCTTCCGCACCCTGACGTTCACGGGGACCGCGCGCGGCCTCGTTCCGCTCTCCCCGGCGCATCTGCGCGCTCAGCGCAAAGCCTCCGGCGACATCGCCGTGACGTGGGTGAGGCGCACGCGGGTCGGCGGGGATTCCTGGACCGGCGAGGACGTTCCCTTGGGCGAGGCGCAGGAGCGCTACCGGCTCGAGATCCGCCGCGCGTCGGACGGCGCGCTGATGCGCACCGCGGAAACGGCGGCGCAGGCCTTCACCTATGCGGCGGCGATGCAGGCGGCGGACTTCCCCGGCGGAACCCCGGCCCTGTCCATCCGCGTCGCCCAGCTCTCGGATACGGTCGGGCCGGGGGACTGGGCGGCGGTGGGGGTGTGAGAGGAGGGGCTTGCAAAGCGGCATCAAATGACGTAAGTAGAAGCATCATCTGAGGAAGTACGCGATGTCTCAGGCCGTTTCAGGCCTCAATTCCGGGTTGGCGAAGCGGCAATCCTTCGCCGACGAGGCCGATCGGGCGCGTCTTGCACGGGTCGGCCTCGAAGCGTTTCGCCGGCTTGCCGCCGCTTGGGGGTTAACCGGGGCGGAAAGCGCCGCCTTGCTCGGCGTGTCGCCGAGCACTTGGGATCGCCTGAAGAAAGCGGCGGCGCGCGAAACGCTGAGTCAGGACCAACTGACCCGCATTTCCGCGCTGACCGGCATTTATAAGGGGCTTCACTTGCTGTTCGCGGACGGCATGGCGGACCGCTGGCCGAAGCTGGCGAACGCCGGGCCGCTGTTCGGCGGCATGAGCCCGGTCGCGGCGATGATTGACGGCGGCATTCCGCGCATGCTGGAGGTCCGCAGGCTGATCGATGCGGTGCGCGGCGGACTGTAGTGGCGGCCGATCCGAAAGCGCTGCCGGCGACGCGCGAAGCCTTCGCGCGCACCGTCAGGCTCGTCTCTTCCGCGCGGCTGCGCGATCCGGTTCTGAAAAAGCTCGTCGGCGCGGAAGACGATATGGCGGCGCTGTCGGAGATCGAAGGCGCCACCAGCGGCAGGTTGATGGCGGCGGCGTTCGGCGCTGAAGGCGTCGAAGCGGGAGAGTTCGTCGTCGGCGTTCCGCACGCTGCGTTCATCAACGCAAGTTTCGCTTACTGGCGCCCGCGCACGCTGAACCGGTTCAACGGGCCCGGCCGCGGCGCATGGTACGCCGCTCTCAAGGTTGAAACCTGCCTTGCGGAGGTTGCGTTTCACATGACCGCGTTCCTTGCGGACGCCGGTTCGTTCGAAGCTGTCGTTGACTACGCCGAGTTGTTCGCCAGCATGGCTGGCGAGTTTCTGGACTTGCGCATTCAGCCGGACCATCCCGCCCTTGCGAGCGACATTAAGCGCGGATACCCCGCCGGCAATGCTCTCGCCGCGGACGCGCTTGCGCGCGGATTGAACGGGATCATTTATCCTTCAGTCCGTGACGCCGGCGGAACTTGCATCGTCGCCTTGCGGCCCCACGCGGTGCAATCAGCGGCGCAAGGCGGGCTATGGCGTCTGGCATGGCGAGGTTCCGAGATGCCGATCATCAACCCGGTCGCCCCCGCCCCATGACCCTCCTCGCCATCCCAAAATTAACCCGAAACCCTTCTTTTTGGGGCAGGATCGACTATCTGTCGGCGGGGGGAGATTTCCCCGGCGGACAAGTTTCGGGGTCAAAAGGACCTTTCTGCGGTGGCTAGAAATCCTTACAGCGTTCTGGGGCTCCAGCCCTCGGCGAGCGATGCCGAAATCCGCGCCGCGTTCCGGACGCTCGCCAAGAAGCACCACCCCGACCGCAACAAGGGCGACAAGGCTTCCGAAGAAAAGTTCAAGGAGGTCTCGGCCGCCTTCGACATTATCGGCGACGCTGACCGGCGCCGGAAATACGACGCCGGCGAGATCGACGAGCAGGGACGCGAGCGGGCGGCGGGCGGCTTCCGCCAATGGGGTCCGGGCGCCGGCGCCGGCGGCCCCTACCAGCAGTCCGGCTATTCCGGCGGCTTCGCCAACAAGGGCGATTTCGACGATCTCGGCGACATTTTTGCAGACCTCTTCGGGCGCGGGCGCACGGCCGGGGCGCAGCCGGGCGCGATGCGCGGGCGCGACGTCAGATACCGGCTCGAGGTCGACTTTCTCGATGCGGCGCGCGGCGGCACGAAGCGCGTGACCATGCCCGACGGGCGCCAGCTCGACCTGACGCTTCCCGCGGGCGTCGAAACCGGCCAGACCCTGCGCCTCCGGGGTCAGGGCGAGCCGGGCGTCGCCGGCGGCCCGGCGGGCGACGTCTATGTGGAGATTTCAGTGAAGCCGCACGCCGTCTTCGAACGCGACGGCGACGACATTCACATCGAGGCGCCCATCACGCTTTCCGAAGCCGTGCTCGGGGGCAAGATCACCGCGCCGACGATCGCCGGCGACGTGTCGATCACGGTGCCGAAAAACTCAAGCTCGGGCGCCGTCTTGCGCCTCAAGGGGCGCGGCGTCGCGCGCGAGGGCAAGCCGGCGGGCGATCAATATGTGAAGCTGAAGATCGTCCTCCCCGAAGGCGGCGATCCTGAGCTTGAAGCCTTCGTGAAGGGATGGCGCGCCGGCGCGCAGCAATCCCCGCGCAAACATTTCGCGGGCGTTTGATGACGACCACCGCCCTCGGCCCTGCGCAGCAAACGTCCATGGCGCCCGCCGGCATCGCGCCTGCGCGCTGGGCGCGGCTTGAAGCCTTCCTCGGCTCGATGCCCGCGGCCGCAGCGGGAAAGCTCTTTGCAACGCTTGAAGCCGCACGCCTCAAGGGCGCCGACGACGGCCTGCCGACCGCGGCGATGCTGCAGTCCTTGCGCGCGCGCCTCGGCGCCGATCGCGCTTTTTTCCCGCAACGCCCGCTGACGGCGCAGCGGCTTTTCTTCACCCCGTTCGAAGATTTCTTCATCACCCATCGCAGCGGACGCAAGCGGCAGGCGCGCATCGCGCGCGCGACGCTTGGGCCGCTCTGGCGCCTCATCCTCGAAGACGCCGCGCTCATCGAAGCGCGCGCCGGCGCCGTCGCGCTCGATGCGGCGATCGCCCGGGGCGAGGCCGATCTCGACGCGCTTGTTCACGCCTTGTCGATCAGCGCCGCGCTCGGCTTCTCGCGCCTCATCGCGCATGCTGAAAACGATCAGGGCTTCCGCGCCGATCTCGGCGACCGCCTTGCGCCCGGCGCCGGGGCGCAGGCGGGCGCGGCGGCGCTTCTCGACCTTGCGGAAATCAACCTGATGCTGCCCGCGCACCGGCACTTCGCGGCTGCGCGCAAGGCGTTTCCAAAGCCCGTCGCGGCGCTCACCGAAGAGCAGCTCTATGAGGCGCGCGCGCTCTATGCGCGGGCGAGCGACGACGCCAACGACGCCGCGCCTTATCTCCTTCTTCTCATCGCCGCGCGCATGGAGGCCCCCTGGCGCGCGCTGCCGATCGTCCATCATATCGCCGGCGCGGCCGACGAAACGCTGGCGAATGCGCGCGAGGACGCCGACATCCTTCTCGAAGCGCTGTTCGAGGATCTTGAAAACTGCGCGCGCCAGCTTGAGCGCAGCGCCGAGGATGATCTTGATACGGAGGAAGCGGACGCGGGCCTTGCGCACTTCGCCGAGTTCGCGGCCGGCCTCATCGCCGAGGCGAAAGGCGCCGCCGACGCGGTGACGGTGAGCCGCGCGGAAGCCTGCCGCGACATCGCAGCGGCCGCGCTCGCGCGCTATTGCGAGCAGGCCGCGGCCGCCTTGCGCAAGACCCAGCCCGTGCGGCACGCCGGCGGCTCGTCGCGGCTGATGGCGCTGCGACCTGATATTGAACGCCCGCTCGAACCGGGGGCGGAAGTCCGCGCCGGCAAGGCGGCGAGATTTCTCGCCGGCGCCGGCGCCCATGCGCAGCGGCTCGGTCGGCCGGACATCGTTGCAGGCCTTGTCGCCGACGCCAGCGCCGAGGCGCGCCGCTACGCCGGCGATCTCGTTGTTGAAATCCGCGCGGGCGAAGGCGCCGACCGCATCTCCGCGCGCCGCCGGATGGAAATCGCGCTCGGCGTCGCCGAACCCCTGATCCCCCCCGCCGAGGTCGCGCTTCTCAAGGAGCGTGCGGCCGCGGCGGCGGTGTCGGCGTGATCGGCGGGATTACGACAGGGCGGGCCCTGCTTGCGATGATATGAGGCCGCAAGGCTTGAAATGCCGCAGAAAAGCCCAAAATTCTGGACGAATTTTAACCCGTGCGGTCCGCATTTCGCCGTCTTGCCAGCGTATCGCAAAGACGCTTCAACCGGCGGACCGGAGACGCGCTTTCGCTTCCGAGGAGTAAAGACTGATTATGACCGTGAATTCGTTGACGCCGCGCCCTGCGCGCAACCGTTTCCTCGCCGGCGCCGCCATCGGTGCGGCGGTCGCCTCTCTAGGCTTCGCCGCGATCGGCGGGGCGGGCGCGCAGGCGCCGCGCCTTGTCACGCCGCCGCCGGCGGTTTCGCTCGGCGCCAACCAGTTCTCCTTCGCCGACCTTGTTGAGCGCGTTTCGCCGGCGGTCGTCAGCGTCCTCGTCGAGCGCGAAGTCGAGCGCCCGCGCATCCCCGACGAATTGCAGCAGTTCTTCCAGTTCCGCTTCGGCGCCCCGCCGGAGGAGTTCGACGGCGAGCCCGATCTCGCCGAGGCGCAGGGCTCCGGCTTTTTTATCGACGGCGAGGGCCACATCGTCACCAACAACCACGTCATCGAAGGCGCGAAGGAAATCCGCGTCGCGCTCGCCGACGGCAAGGAACTGAAGGCGACGCTCGTCGGCGCCGACCCGCTGACGGATCTCGCCGTCCTCAAGGTCGAGCCGCCGAAGGGCCAGGCCTTCGTTCAGTTTGCGGAGGATGTGAATTTGCGCGTCGGAGACTGGGTCGTCGCCGTCGGCAATCCGTTCGGCCTCGGCGGTTCGGTCACTTCCGGCATCGTCTCGGCGATCGGCGGGGAAAGCCGGCAAGGGACCTTCCTCGACTTCATCCAGATCGACGCGCCGATCAACCGCGGCAATTCGGGCGGCCCGACCTTCGACCTCAACGGCCGCGTCGTCGGCGTCAACACGGCGATTTATTCGCCGAACGGCGGCAACGTCGGCATCGGTTTCGCCATTCCGGCGAAGTCGGCGAAGGAAACCGTCGCGCAGCTCATCAAATACGGGTCGGTGACGCGCGGCTGGCTCGGCGTTTCGATCCAGCCCGTCGATGACGGCATCAAGGCGGCGCTCGGCCTGAAAGAAAATAAGGGCGCGCTCGTCGCCGAGGTGCTGCCCGGCACGCCGGCGGCGAAGGCGGGCGTCGAGACGCAAGACCTCATCGTCAAGCTCAACGGCCGCGACATCGCCGATCCGCGCGACCTGACGCGCTCGATCTCCGCGCTGCCGCCGGGCGAGAAGGCGCGCCTCACCGTGCTCCGCGGCAACAAGGAGCAGACGCTCGTCGTCACGCTCGGCGCGCGGGAGGCCGAACAGAAGGTCGCGTCGGCGCCGTCCGCCGGAGAGGGCGAGGACGTGCTCTCGGGCGAAGCGGGCTTGCGGGTCGCTGAAATCAACGAAGCCGCGCGCCGCCAGTTCCAGATTCCGGAAGGCGTCAACGGCGTCGTCGTCACCGGCGTCAAGCCGGGCGGCGCCGGCGCCGAAGCGGGGCTCCAGCCCGGCGTCGTCATCCTGCAGGTCGACGGCGCGGCCGTCGCCTCGACCGCAAGCCTCAAGAAGATGCTCGCCGACGCGAAGAAGAGCGGCAAGGAAGCCGTGCTCCTGCGCCTGCAGATCGGCGAAACCAAACAATTCCGCGCCCTGACGATCGGCAAGAAGGAAGGGTAGGATAACGGTTCGGCGTTCCCGGCGAAAGCGCCGGGAACGCCCGATCATCCGCCAAGGAGAAGCCTGATGCGTATTCTCGTCATCGAAGACGATTCCGAAGCTGCGGCGCATGTGTCGCGCGGCCTGCGCGAAGCAGGTCACGTCGTCGATCATGCGCTCGACGGCGAGGTCGGGCTCAACATGGCGGGCGCGGGCGACTATGACGCCTACGTCATCGACCGCATGCTGCCCAAGCTCGACGGCGTGTCGCTGCTGACGCGGCGGCGCTCCGGCGGGGACGAAACGCCGGCGCTCTTTCTCTCCGCGCTCGGCGAGGTTGACGACCGCGTCATCGGCTTCAAGGCCGGCGGCGACGATTATCTGGTGAAACCCTACGCGTTTCCGGAGCTCCTCGCGCGGGTCGAGGCGCTCGGGCGCCGGCGCGCGGCCGCGCCCAACGTGACGACGCGTTATGCGGTCGGCGATCTTGAAATCGACGTCATCACCCGCACGGTCCGCCGCGACGGGCGCAAGATCGACCTCCAGCCGCGCGAATTCCGCCTGCTCGAATATCTGATGCGCCACGCCGGCCAGGTCGTCACGCGCACGATGCTCCTTGAAAACGTCTGGGAGTATCATTTCGATCCGCAGACGAACGTCATCGACGTCCACATCTCGCGCCTTCGGTCGAAGATCGACAAGGACTTCGACAAGCCGCTCCTCAAGACGATCCGCGGCGCCGGCTACACGATCACCGACCAGGATTAGGTTGTAGGTTGCAGGTTGCAGGTTGTATGGGCATTGCGGGCCGCCGGCGCGCATTCACAACCTAGCCCCTACACCCTACAACCTCGCTCATGCTCCGCATCCTTCGAACCACGACGTTCTCCTTCACGATCGTCTACGTGTTCGTGTTCGCGATCGCGGTCGGCGTTCTGGGGCTGCTGTTCTATCAGAACACCTTCGGCGAGATGTCGCGCCAGACCGACGCGATCGTCGATCAGGAGATCGAGGTCCTGTCCGACGCTTTCTCGACGGAAGGCGCGGGGTTCCTGCGCCGCGCGATCAACGACCGCGCCGCCTGGCGCGACGACGGGCTCTATCTCCTGATCGCGGAGCCTGCGGGCGCGGTGCTCGCCGGCAACCTCACCGCGCTGCCGCCGCAGGCGGTGAACGCCGGCCCAGGCTTCATCGACTTCAGCTTCGAGCGCCCGCTCCTCGACGCGGCGAACCGCGAGATCGGCGTCGAAACGCGCAAGGCGCGCGGCAAGATCCGCCGCTTCAAGCCGGCGCCGGACGCCGACCAGTCTTTTCTCGTCTTCGTCGCGCGCGATATCTCGACGCGCGAGGATCTGCGCCGCCGCACGCAGTCGATCATGGCGCGCATCGGCTTTGCGGCGATCGCGCTCGGCATCATCGTAGGCCTCGTCTTCAGCCAGGCGCTCTTGCGCCGCGTCGACAGCGTCAACCGCACGGCGCGCGCGATCCGCGACGGCGACCTTTCAAAGCGCATCGCGCTCACCGGCGCCGGCGACGAGCTTGAGAGCCTCGCCATCAACCTCAACGCCATGCTCGACCAGATCGAGCGGCTGATGGAAGGGATGAAGGAGGTTTCGGACAACATCGCGCATGATTTGCGCTCGCCTTTGAACCGCATTCGCGGGCGCCTCACCGAAGCGCTGAAGGCGGGGCCTGAGGAAAAGGACGCCGCGCTCCGCTCGACGCTGACGGATGCGGAGAACATGATCGTCACCTTCAACGCGCTTCTGTCGATCGCGCGGATCGAATCGGGCGAGGGCGCGGGCGCGATGCAGGCGGTCGATTTAAAGCCGATCGCGGAAGAAATGGTCGAGCTCTACGAGCCTGCGGCGCAGGAGGCGGGCTTCCGCCTGCAGCTGAAGGCCGCGCCCGCCCCGCCCGTCCGCGCCTCGCGCGAGCTCATCAGCCAGGCGCTTGCGAACCTTCTCGATAACTCGCTGAAATACGCGACCGGCGGCTCGACGATCCGCATCGACATCCGTGCGGGATCGGGCGACCGCGTGCTGCTCTCGGTGCTCGACGACGGGCCGGGCGTGCCGCCGGAAGAGCGCGGCAGCGTCGTCAACCGCTTCGTGCGCCTTGAACAAAGCCGGTCGACGCCGGGCAGCGGATTGGGGCTCAGCCTCGTCTCGGCGATCGCGCGCGCCCATCGCGGCGCGCTGACGCTCGGCGATTCGTTCAACAGCGCATCGGAGCGCCGCGGCCTGAAGGTGACGCTGGCGCTGCCGGCGTTCGGGCGCGCGTGACGGGCGCCTCTCTCGCCGCGCGCCTGCGCTTTTCGCCGCCCCCCTTCGATCCGGCGGCGGGGGCGCGCGCGGCTGCGGCGCTTCCCGTTCCTCCGACTGCGGAGCGTCAGCGCTTCATCGACGGCGTCGCCGGATGCTCGCCCTTTCTCGCCCGCCTGATCGCGCGCGCGCCGGCCCATGCGCTGTCGCTCTTCGACATCGCGCCGGAAGACGCGATCGCGGCGGCGCGCGCGAAAGCCTCAGCGGCCGGCGACGCGGCCGATCTCGCCGCGCAAATGAAGGCGCTTCGCGAAGCCAAGGCCGACGCCGCGCTCGCGCTCGCCTTTGCGGAAATCGGCGAGGCGGTGACGACGATGGAAGCGACGCGCCTGTGGTCTTCCTTCGCCGACGCCGTCATCGGCGCAGCGACGCGCGCCGCGCTAAGGGGTCTTCAGCGGTCGGGTTTCACGCCCGCCGACCCTGCGCGCCCGGAAGAAGGCTCCGGCCTCGCCGTCATCGCCATGGGCAAGCTCGGCGCGATGGAGCTCAATTTTTCGAGCGACATCGACCTCGTCATTCTCTTCGACAGCGACGGCGCGGCTTTCGGCGGCGAAGCGCGAAAGCTCGGCGTCGCGGCGGCGAAGGCGATCGTCAAGCTTCTCAATGATCAGACGGCGGACGGCTATGTCTTCCGCACGGACCTCCGCCTCAGGCCCGATCCCGGCGTCTCGGCGGCGGCGGTGTCGGTCAATGCGGCGGAGGCCTATTACCAGTCCTTCGGCCAGAACTGGGAGCGCGCCGCCTTCATCAAGGCGCGCGCCTGCGCCGGCGACATCGCGCTCGGGGACGATTTCATCGAACGGCTTCGCCCGTTCATCTGGCGCAAATATCTCGACTTCGCGCAGATCGACGACATCCACGCGATCCTGCGCCAGATCCGCGCGGTCAAGGGCCTTGATGAACGGGAAGTGCGCGGCGCGGACTTGAAGCGCGGTCCGGGCGGCATCCGCGAGATCGAGTTTTTCGCGCAAGGCCAGCAGCTGATCGGCGGCGGCAAGAACGTCGCCTTGCGGGCGCGCCCGACGCTCGATGCGCTCGCCGCCCTTGCCGGCGCCGGCGTCATCGGGGCGGATGCGGCGGCGGGACTGGCGGACGAATACCGCTATCTCCGCCGCGTCGAGCATCGCCTGCAAATGATCGCCGACGAACAGACGCACCGCATCCCGGACGACGACGAGGGCCTTGCGCGCCTTGCGGCCTTTCTCGGCGAAGAAAACGCCGCAGCGTTTGAAGCGCGACTTCTTGCGAGCTTTCGCGCCGTACGCGACCTCACGGCGCCCTTTTATGAGCGCAAGCGCGCCGTCAGCGGTCCCGAAGCGGCGCGTCTCAATTTCGACGGCGTCGACAATCATCCGGACACCATGGCCGCGCTCGAGGTCATGGGTTTTGAACGGCCCGCGCAAGTGCTCGACGCGATCCGCCGCTGGCGCGCCGGGGAAACGCGCGCCACGCGCTCGGAACGCTCGCGCGCGCTCGTCGCGCAGATGACGCCGTCGCTTCTCGCCGCGCTCGCCCGCGCCGGCGCGCCGGACGAGGCGTTCGCCGCCTTTGACGGCTTCGTGCGCAGCCTTCCTTCGGGCGTCCAGATTTTCGCGCTGTTCGTGAACAGGCCGGAGGTGTTCGACCGGCTCATCCGCATCATGACCGCCTCGCCTTTTCTCGCGCGCGAGACGGCGAAGAAACCCCATCTCGTCGAGGCGCTGCTCGAGAGCCGCTGGCCGGAACCCGCGCCGACGCGCGAGGGCCTCGCCGCGCGGCTTGGCGTCAGGCTCGCCGCCGCGACCGGCTATGAAGGCGCGCTCAACGCGGTGCGGCGCTGGGCGTCGGAAGAAAATTTCGCCGTCGCCGCGCAGCTCCTCATCGAAGCGATCACGCCCCATGACGCCGGCGCGCGTTTCACGCTGATCGCCGAAGCCGCGATCGGCGCGCTTCTCGAAGCGGCGCGCGCGGAGACGGAACGGCTCTACGGTCCCGCCGGCGTCGAGGTTGCGGTGATTGCGCTCGGCCGGCTCGGCGCGCGTGCGATGACGGCGGCGTCCGACGTCGATCTCATGGTCATCTACGACGCGCCCGCCGACGCCGCCGCCGGCGGCCTTGACGCGGTGACATGGGCGAGCCGTCTCGTCCGACGCTTCCTCGCAGCGATCTCGACGCCGACGGAGGAAGGCGTCCTCTACGACGTCGACATGCAGCTGCGGCCCTCGGGCGCCAAGGGTCCGGCGGCCGTGTCGCTGTCGGCGTTCCGCAATTATCATGAGGGCGAGGCGTGGACGTGGGAGAAGATGGCGCTCGTCAAGGCGCGCGTCATCGCCGGCGCGCCGGCGCTGACGGTTGCGGTCGCGGCGGAGATCGAACGGATCCTCCGCCAACCGCGCGACAAGGCGAAGACCGCGCGCGACGTCGCCGACATGCGCCAGCGCGTCGCGGCGGCGAAGCCCGCGGCGAGCCCATGGGACCTCAAGACCGCGGAGGGCGGCGCCACCGACCTCGATTTCATCGTCCAGTTCCTGACGCTCGTCACGGCGAGCGGCGGCCTGCCGCTCGCCCCGGAACCTCAGCGCGCGATCGCCGCTCTCGGCGCGGCCGGAGCCCTCTCAGCGCCGCACGCTGAATTTCTTAACGAGGCGCACCTTATCTTCGAGGGGGCGATGCAGCTTTCGCGGGCGGCCTCGGGCGGGGCGTTCGCGCCGGGAAGCTCGGCCGAGCCCGTGCGGCGGATGATGGCGGCGCTTTTCGGCGCCTCATCTCTTCCGGATGCGGAGCAACGGTTGATCGCCCTCGAAAACCGGGTCAAGGCGGTCTATGACGATATCGTCGTCGCCGCAGGGTTGGAGTAAGGGGCGTTAGGCTTGATGGCGCAGAAGCCCGCCTTTGATCTTCTTGTCATCGGCGCCGACGCCGCCGGCTACGCCGCCGCCGCCGCCGCGATGAAACTCGGCGCGCGCGCCGTGCTGGTGCGCGCGGGGTCCGAGCCGAAGGCGTCGGGGCTGCGGCCCTCGCCGCCGAATTTCGTCTGGCGCCTTCTCGATCTTCACCGCTACGAACTTGCGACGGTCGACGCCGGCCTCACCGTCACCCATCTCGGCGAGGGCGAGGATGTCGCGACCGCCGCGGACCCTTTGAAGACCGCGCGCCTTCTCTCCGCGCGCGATCCTGCGCTCGAACATTTCTGGACCGATTTTGCGAGCGCGATGGCGCGCTCGCACGAGGCGGCCGAAACGGCCGATGCGCAGCCGCGGCGCGCCGCGCCCGTCGGTCTGCCCCTCGCCGACCCGCGCTGGGCGAGCGCCGTCGACGTCCTCGATGATCGGTTCACGGATGAAGGGCTGAAAGCCCATCTCCTGATGTCGGCGCTGGCCCCTCTGGGTCTCGCCGGCGACGAGCCGGGATCGGCGCTCGCGCTCTTTGACGCGGGCGCGCGCGACCCTCAGCAGCGCGTGGACGCCGAAGCGCTGCAAGACGCGCTCGCCGCCGCCGCCAAGGACGCCGGCGTCGCGATCGAAGCCGGCAAGCTCGTACGCCTTTCCCGCATGGGCGATCGCGCCGTCACGGCGCAGCTCGACACTGGAACGGAACTGCGCGCCGCGCGCGCGGTCGCATCCTCCGCGCTCATCGCCGATGCGGCGGGCCTCGTCATTGAGGCCGGCGGCTCGCCCTTGCGGCGCCAGGCGGGGGTCGAAGCGACGATCCGCTTGCGCTATGCGAGGAAGCCGCGCGTCAAATCGGGCGCGCAGAGCGGTTCGGTCCATCACATCGCCGCCGACAAGCGCGCGCTCCAGCGGGCGCGCGACGCCATGCTCGAAGGCCGCCTCGACGAAGCGATGCCGATCAGTTTTGAAATCCGCGGCCGCGAGATCCTCGCGCGCGCGTCCTACGCCCCGGCGGCGATCCGCGACAACGGCGCGATGCGCGAATGGACAGGCCAGGACCTGCAGATTCTCGGACGCGCCGCCGCCGCCGCGATCGGGCGCCGTCTCGATCCCGCCTGCGGCGCGCCGCAGGCGGTCGATACGACGCTCGGGCCCGACGTCGCGGCGGGCCTCCGGCGCCGCGACTTTTCGCAAAGTCCCATCGCCGCCCCCGCGCCGTCGGTCGATGCGGTCGGCGCCGCGGCCGCGCTCGCGATGAGGCTTGCCCGCGCATGAGCATGACGAAACCAGCGGCGAAGGGCGTGCTCCGGCCCGGCCCGACGATTGAAGGCGGTCTTGACGCGATCGTGCTCGGCGATACGGCTGAAGGGCTCGCCGCCGCCGGCCTGATGGCGAAGGGCGGGCTCAGCGTCATGGTGATCGAGCGCGGACCCGGCGCGGCGGCGCGTGAGCGGCGCGAATTCGCGCCGGGATTTTTCTGCGACGACGGCGATCCGATCGCGGCCGCGCTCGATGCGGGGGTCGTTGAAACGCTCGACCTTTACCGGCACGGACTGTCCTTCGCGCGCCGGCGGCTTGAGACGCTGGTGCGCTTCTCCGACCGCGCCGCCCTTATCGTCAGCGGCGATCCTTCGCTCGCTTCCGAAGCCGCGGCGGCGATGTCCGATCCCGATGCGGAAGCCTTTCGCGCCTTCATCGAACGGGCCTTCGACGATGCGCGCCGGTTCGGGCCGTGGTTTTCAGGGTCGGACCGCGCCGTCGTTCCGCCTGCGGACGACCTGTCGGCTTCGCTCGACCAGCGTCTCGCGGGGCGCTTCGCGGATGCGCGGCTTGAAGACTACCTGCGCGCCGAAGCGCTCCTCGGCGCCGCCGTGCGCCCGACCGAGCCTTACGGCTGGCTCGCCTTGCCGCACCGCTTCGCTGGCGACGCCGCCGGGCTTCAGGGCGGGCTTGCGGCGATTGAGGGGGGCGAGCGCGCGCTTCTCGCCGCGCTGCGCCGCGCCTGCCAGTCGCTCGGCGTCGCGTTTCGCCAGACCGACCGCATCGCCAGCGCCGTCGTCGAATGGGACCGCGTCGAAGGCCTTGCGCTCGACGACGGCGGCCAGATCCGCGCGTCTGTCGTCGTCAGCGCGCAGGGCGCGAAGGAAAGCTTTCTCGGCCTCGTCAGCCGCGCGCGGCTCGACATCGAATTCGCCAACGCCGCCGCGCAGCCGGGTCCGCGCCTCGGCTCGGTGCGCGTCCATCTCGCGCTCGGCCGCGCGCCCGAAGACGAGATCATCGCCGCGAAGCCGGACCGGCGGTTCCTGCTGGCCCCGTCGGCGGCTGAAATCCATCAGGTCTGGCGCGCCGCGCTTGACGGCGGCGTCGGCGAAGCGCCGATCGTCGAGGCGATGATCCCGAGCGCGATTGATGAAAGCCTTGCGCCGGCGGGCGCCGCGACCGTATCGATGCTGCTGCATCCGGTCGGTCTCGGCGCCGCCGATGACGCCGCGACGATGAAGGCGCTCGAGACGGCGGCGATGATGGCGTTCGACCGGATCGCGCCCGGCGCCGCGCTCGACATCGACGCCGTCGACTTTGAAACGATCGTTCCCGCCGCGGCGCCGATTGCGATCGCCGTTGAACGCCGGCGCGTGTTCGCCGAACTCTCGGGCGTCGACGGGCTGTTCTTCTGCGGCCCCGAAGCAAGGCTCGGCGCCCGCGTCAGCCTCAGCGCCGGACGGCGCGCCGCCGAACGCGCGCTGGCCTATGCGCGCGAAAGACGAGGCGGGCGATGATTTTCTCCGCATCGGCCGACATCACGGGCGAGCCGCGCGCGACGCCGCTTTACGCCGCGGCCGCCTCGCTCAGCGCGGCGAACAGCTGGACGAGCGTCAACGGCTGGGCGGCGGCGCGCGTCTATACGACAGTCGAGGAAGAATATGCGCAGGCCTCGACGGCGGCGGCGCTGGTCGATCTGGGGCCCTTCTGCCGCTACACGGTGCGCGGCGAGCGCGCGCCGGAATTGCTGGCGCGCCTGACGACGACGCCGGTCGCCGAACTCGGCGTCGGCGAAAGCGCGCGCGGGCTCATTCTCGACGGCGCCGGCGCTGTCGTCGACTTCGCCGAGATCGCGCGATTGGGCGGCGACCTTTATCTCTTGACGACGACGGCGCCCGCTGACCGGCGGCTTCAGCTCGCCGAGCGCGGCTTCGATGTCGCCATCGCCAATGTCGGGCGCGACGTCGCCGCGCTCGGCGTCGTCGGACCGAAGGCGCGCGACGCCGCAAGCGCGGCGGGCTTTGACGTGCAGAGCGCCGATCTCGCCGCGCAGGGGCGGGTGCGCGGCGTCGAACTCGCCGTGCGGCCGATCAATTTCGGCGCGGCGCCGGGGCTTGAGATCGTCTATCCGGCCGAAGAAGCGCTGACGCTTTGGGAGCGTCTGCGCCGCGCCGGCAAACTCATCGCCGCCGGGCTCGACGCGCTCGACATCTTGCGCATCGAAGGCGGCACGCCGCGCGTCGGACTCGATTTCCAGAGCGCCGACCGCGCAAGTCCGGGCGAGGCGCGCACGCCGGCGGAGATCGGCCTTCCCCATCTCGCGCCGCCGAACCGCGCCTGGTTCAACGGCCGGCGCGCGATGTCGGCCGCGCCCCCGCCGCGCCGTCAGATCTCAGTCCTCGCCGCCGACGCCGACATGGTCGCCGCCGGCGCGAGCGTCTTCCTCAAGGGCGCCGCGGTCGGTCGCGTCACCTCCGCCGCCTATTCGCCGGAGCTGAGGCGCGCGCTCTGCTTTGCGGACCTCCCCGCAGGCCTTGCCGGCGAGACCCTTGAAATCGGCGAGGTTAACGGCCCCCGTGTCGCCGCAAGCATCCGTGAAACGGCCGAAAGCCGCCTCGCTGAGGCTTTCAGGACCGCGCTTCGGGCCACGACGGATTCCCGCCGCCCCGACGTTTAAGTCTCCGAGGGCGCAAGACGACCAAAAACGGAGACTGATGATGATGAAAACAGCATTCGGCGTGACGATCGCGACCATCCTGATAGGCGGCGCCGCGCTCGCCGGACCGGGCAAGTTGTCGAAGGCGGACAAGGACGGCGACGGCCGCGTCTCGGTCGAGGAAATCGACGAACGCCACCGGGACTTCCTCAGCAAGGCCGACGCCGACAAGGACGGTTTCATCACCGAAGAGGAAATGCGGGCGTTGCACGAGTCGAAGCGGGCGGAAATGAAGGAAAAGCTTTTCCCCGACGCCGACAAGAACGGCTATGTCGACCGGTACGAATTCGAAGAGGCGGCGCGCGCCCGCTTCGCCGAACTTGACAAGAACGGCGACGGCCGGCTTTCGGAAGAAGAAGCGCGCGCCGGTCACATGCGCGGCCATGGCCATCGCGGCCGCCCCTGATTTCGGCGTAACCCGCAAGCGGCAGGCGCCGCTTGCGGCGGCGTGGAGAGACGCAAGGCTGAAGCTTGGACGCAAGCGAGGACAGCGACGACATGCTGGCGATGCGCGCGGGCCGGGGCGACCGGCGCGCCGCCGCGCGTCTCATCGCGCGCCATTCGCCGCGCGTCCTTGCGATCTGCGTGCGGATGATGGGCGACCGCGCGAGCGCCGAGGATGCGGCGCAAGAGACGTTCATGAAGCTCTGGCGCAGCGTCGGGCGCTGGCGGCCGGGCGCGGCGAAGTTCGAAACCTGGCTTTACCGCGTGGCGGCGAACGCCTGCATCGACCGGCTGCGTCAGCGCCGTCCGGAAACTGCGGTCGAAGAGGCGCCGGACATCGCCGACGAAACGCCCCTCGCCGACCACGGGCTGATGGCGGACGAGCGCCGGCGCGCGGTCGAAACGGCGCTGTCGATGCTGCCGGAGCGTCAGCGGCTTG
>CAZOEB010000008.1:0-39406 GCA_964578685.1 uncultured Caulobacterales bacterium | reverse complement strand
AACTGTCGAACGTCGAAGCGGCGGCGGTGATGGAAGTGAGCGTCGAGGCGCTCGAATCGCTGCTGTCGCGCGCGCGCAGGAGTTTGAAGGAATGCCTCGCGCCGGTGCGCGCGGCGCTGGCTTGAGGGGGCGATGAGGCGATGATGGATCACGGCGGAAACGACAGCGAGGACTGGACAGCGCTCGACGCCGCGCTCGGGCGCGACGCGCCGATCGACGACGCCGCGTTCCAGCGCCGGCTGCTCGCCGATTATGACGGCGTGATGCGGTCGCGGCGCGCCCGCCCGCTCGCCGCGCTCGCCGACGCTTTCGGCTGGCGCGCGCTCGCGCGGCCATTTGCGCCGGCGGCGCTCGGCGCGGCGATGGTTCTTCTCGGCGGCGTCGCCGGAGCGCTGACCGCGCCGGCCGCCGTTGCGGGCGACGACGAAGCCTTTGTCTATCTGGCGGCGGCCCTCAGCCCCGCCGCCGACTTCAGCGCGGAGGTCGCCGCATGGGCCGAACAGTAACGATCCTCCTTGCGCTGTCGCTCGCCGCGAACGTCTTTCTCGGCGGCTTCGTCGCGGGCCGCATCGCCGGGCCGAAGCTTCCGGGGTTCGATCGCCATGGCGGTCCCCCTGACGGCGGCCGGCATCGCGGCGATCCCTTTGCGGAATTTGACGACCTGCCTCCCGCGGCGCGCGAAAAGCTGAAGACGCTGTTCCGGCAGAACCGCGAGAGTTTCGTCGCGGCCGTCCGCGACGGGCGCGCGCTGCACCGCGAATTCGTCAGCGTCCTGACCGCCGAGACGTTCGACCGCGCCGCCGCCGAAGCGGTCGCCGCCAAGATCGAAGCCTTCGACCGGGAACGGCGCCAGACGATGCCGCGCCTCATCATCGAGGCGATGGACGGGCTGCCGGTCGAGGACCGGCGCGCGCTCGCGGCGATCGTCGAACGTCGGATGATGGACGACCTGCGCGGCGGCTCGCGGCGCCGTCACCGCTTTGAAGGTCTTGACCGCCGCCCGCCGCCTGAGGACGCCGCGCCGCCTCAGTAATAGCGCCAGATGATGAGGCGGCTCATGATGAGGATGAGCGACACGCACGCCCAGAAGGTGAGGCGCGTTCTGAGCGCCCCGTACCAGGCGGGATAGCCGCCCCTCGCCGTCGTCTCGATGTCGCGCATCAACAGCCAGGCGAACACCGCGATGACGATCAGGTAGCGCCACACAGCGGGGATCGAAATCGTCAGGAAGCCGCCATGCCAGATCGCGAACCACGCGATCAGCACCGCGATCATGCGCGGCAGGAACGGTTCGTAGGTTTCATGCCCGCCCTTGAGCGAGACGCCGACGCCCGTCCCGGCGAGAAAGGCCGCGATGACGCCCGCATAGGTGAGCACGAGCGTATGGATGTTGAGCGCCGCCCATTGCGGGATGAGGAAGGGCGACACCCACATCACGGCGGCGCCGAACACGAACGGCGCAAGCCCCCAAAAGCCGAGCCGCGTCATCTCTTCCTGATCGCGCAACATGGTCATCCTCAACCCCGATAGGGGCAGCATGCCAAATGCGCCCGCGGGAAGCCACGGGCGCAAAAGACGCAATAACGGGAAATCTAGACCAAGCTGCGCGATTTCGGGATCGCCCAGCTTGGTCCAGCTTATTGTTTGTCGCGGCGTTTCCGCGCAAAACCGCGTACACTTTTGCGCACGCCGCTCTAGCTCGCCGGCGTCAGTTCGTTGGCGATAGGGTCGGCGGGCTGGGCCTTCCAGGCGGCCGCTTCGGCGTCCTTCGCCGCGCGCTCGGCGGGAGACAGGGTCTGGGCGAGGCCGGCGGCCATCTCCGCGGCCTGCGCGTCGCCGTTACGCGCGGCGACCGAGTACCAGTAATAGGCGAGCGCGGCGTTCTGCACGCCGTCGGCCTGACGCTCCGTTGACGGATGATAGGTCGCGCCGAGATTGTACTGACTGTCGAGAAGGCCGAACGACGCCGCCTTTTCAAACCACGAAATCGACAATTTCGGATCGACGGGCCCGCCTTCGCCGCGCGCCGCCATCACGCCGAGGCGGTGCATCGCGAGGACGTTGCCGCCGTTCGCCGCGCGCTCGAACCAGGCGCGGGCGCTGGCGAGGTCCTTCTCGTAGATCTGGCCGATCTTGTAGAGTTCGCCGAGCTGCAGTTGCGCCGGCGGATGGCCGAGCGCGGCGGCCTTTTCGATTTCGGCGAGCGCGGCCTTCGCCTGCGCGTCGGTCTCGGCCGTTTTCAGCGCCGTGATGTTTTGAAGATAAAGGTCGCGCGGGCGCACGAGATCGCCGGCCGCCGCCCCAGTTTCGTCCCGCACCGCCGGCGCCGGCGCGGTTTCAGCCGGGACCGCCGCCGGCGTCGCCGGTTCAGCCGCGACCGGCCGCGCATCGGCGACCGGTCTTGCTTTCGGCGCGAGCCGGTCCTTCGTCAGCACAAAGAGGGCGACGCAGAGGAGCACGGCGATCGCGCCGAGCATCAGGACGCTGCGCGACATCGGCAGCGCGCGGAACTTGTTGAAGGCGGCCGCAGCGCCGGCGGCGATCGAGGGCGGCCCTGACGGCTTCTCGTCGGCGTCGGCTTCGTCAAGGGTCGGGCCCTGCTTGGCGGCGGACGCGGGCGCGGGTTTTGCGGTCGCCGCCTTGGCGCTTCCCGCTTTCAGCTTGGCGATGGCGGCGCTGATGCGGCTCTTGGCGGAGGTCTTGTCGGCTTCCGACGCCGACGGTTTGCCGGCGGGCTCAGCGACCAGCGGCGCGGCCGCAGCAGCGACGCCGAGCGCGCCGGCGGCTTCCGATTCCATGCGGCGGCGCTTGGCGCGTGCGGCGAGGATGGCGCGCTGCTTCGGCGTCAGCTTGCGCTTGGCGTCGCCTTCTTCGGCGGCGCGCGCGGCGGCCTCGCGCGCAGCCTGGCGCGCGGCCTTCAGGTAATCGGCGCTCGCCCTTGTCGCGGCCGGCGCGGCGGCGACAGGCGGGGCTTCGTCGATGACGGGCGGCGCCTCGTCTTCAGCGGCTTCCGCCTCGGCTTCCGGCTCTTCCTCAACGACGGGCGCGGCCGGCTTCGGCGCCGGCGCATCGATGCCGAACGCCTCGCGGATTTCGGCGAGCACGTCGTCGGTGTCGCTGTCATAGGCCGACTGCGGCGCCGCCGGCGCCTCATCGAGGTCGAAATCAAGGTCGTCGTCGGCGCTGTGCGCCTGAACCGTCTGCGGCTCCGGTTCCGCGACGTCTTCAAGGTCGGCGAAGACGGAATCGAAGTCGTCTTCCGGTTCGGGTTCTGGTTCTGGCGCCCGTGCGGGGGCCGGCGCGGCGGTGCGCGCCGTTTGCGCCGGCGCATGCGCCGCCATCGGGGCCGGACGCGCAGCGCCGTCGAGGCGGCGCACCATTTCGTCGAAGGAGCGCTGCAGCGCCGTGATGCGGTCTTCGGTGCGCTGGGTGATTTCGCTCACCGCCGCCTCGATGTCGGCGCGGGCGGCCGCCTGGTCCTCGCCGTTGGCGACTTCGGCGCGCAGTTCCGCGATTGTCTCGGCGACTTTGTGGACGCCTTCGGCGCTGCGACGTTCGGCGGCGTCGATCTGGTCGGCAAGGCGCGAAATCGAGCCTTCGAGCGCCTTGATCTGGTCGCCGCCGCGTTTGATCTCGTCGCCGAGGATCCGCAGGCGAAGGCCGGTTTTCTGCACGAAATCGGGATCGACGGAGGTCGCGGCGTCCGCCTTGAGCTGCTGGGCTTGCGCCGCGACGCGCTCGGCGCGTTCGATGCGCGCGCTCATTTCCTCGAGCGCGCTGCGCACCGCGTCAGTCATGCCGGCGGCCGCCGGCTGGTCAATCCGCTCGGCGAGCGTCTGCAAGGAGCGCTCGACGGAATCAAGGCGTGCGACGGAGGTCGCCTGCGCGCTCGCGAATTGCTGGGCGACCTGCGAGACCGCGCGCTCAAGCGCCCTCAAGGCCTCGATCCGCGTTCGATCGCCGGATTTTTCCTCAAGCCGCTCGACCCGCTCGACGAGATCGGGCGGCGTCTCGCCCGGATTGCGCGCCCGCTCCATCCGCTGGAGGCGCTCAACGACGCCGCCGAGGCTGCGAGCAAGGCTCTCGACCGCTTCGGCGCTTTTGGCTTCGGCGGTCGAAACGCGGCGCGTCAGATGCTCGAACGCCATCGCAATGTCGCGCGCCTTGAGGCCCTCAAGGTCGTTGGCGGCGGGCGGGGCGGCGTTCGGATCGCCCGCAGCGAAAATCATCTGGTTCAACCATTCTCCCAGCGTCATGCCTTCGCGCTGGGCCGCTGCTTTCGCGGTTTCGCGGGCGTCCCGGTCGATCCCTTTGACGCTCCACGGGGCGTTCGATGTCATGGCGTCCATCCGCTCTTGCCGGCGGCTCCCCCGGCTTCCGACCGGACGAGGCGCAACGCCCTCAAAGCAGCGCGCACGCTTCGCCCGATTCTTGTCCGCTAAGGTGCTTCGCCGCAGGCGCAAAGGGTTAAAGGCCGATTCCCGCGCCGGGTGAGGGGGTTAAGCCGCAATTCGCCCGGCGAAGTTTCAACAGGGGCGCGGCCCCTGCCTGCGTCGCTGCGGGTCATTGCCATGACGCCGGCCTAGGGTGATCTTTCTACAGCGCCTGCCGTAAAGACGCCCGCAAAGCCAGCCGAGGGAAGAACCATGACCGCATACGCCGCCCCGCTTCGTGACATGCAGTTCGTTCTCCACGACGTTCTCGGCATTTCGCGATATTCGAACCTGCCGGGCTTCGCCGATGCAACGCCCGACGTCATCGACGCGATCCTTGAAGAAGGCGGCAAGCTCGCCTCGGACGTCCTTCATCCCGTCAATCAGTCCGCCGATCAGGAAGGCTGCACGCGCCTCGCCGACGGGTCGGTTAAGACGCCGAAAGGTTTCAAGGAAGCCTATGAACAGTTCCGCGCCGGCGGCTGGCAGGGGCTTTCGTTCGATCCCGCCTATGGCGGCCAAGGTCTTCCTTACGTTCTCGCCGTCGCCTTCAATGAAATGGTGTCGGCGGCGAACATGGCGTTCGGCATGTATCCAGGGCTCGCCCGCGGCGCGGCCGACGCGATCTACGCCCACGGCACGGAGGAGCAGAAAGCGATCTATTTGCCGAAGATGATTTCGGGCGAGTGGGGCGGCACCATGAACCTCACCGAACCCCATTGCGGCACCGATCTCGGCCTCTTGCGCGCGAAAGCGTCGCCGCAAGCTGACGGCAGCTACAAGATCAGCGGGCAGAAGATTTTCATCTCCGCCGGCGAGCACGATCTCACCGAAAACATCATCCACCTCGTCCTCGCGCGCATCGACGGCGCGCCGGAAGGGGTAAAGGGCATCTCGCTCTTCATCGTGCCGAAATTCCTCATCAATGCGGACGGATCGCTGGGCGCGCGCAACGGCGTCGTCTGCGGCAAGATCGAAGAGAAGATGGGCATCCACGCCAATTCGACCTGCGTCATGAATTACGACGAGGCGACGGGCTGGCTGCTCGGCGAGCCGCACAAGGGCCTCAAGGCGATGTTCACGATGATGAACGAAGCGCGCCTCGGCGTCGGACTACAGGGGCTCGCGATTTCTGAAGTCGCCTATCAGAACGCGGCGGCCTACGCGAAGGACCGCGTGCAGGGCCGCTCGCTGTCGGGCGTGAAGGCGCCGGATAAGCCCGCGGACCCGATCATCGTGCACCCTGACGTGCGCCGCATGCTGCTCGAACAGAAGGCGACGATCGAAGGGGGCCGCGCATGGATGTACTGGTCCGCGCTGCACGCAGACCTGCATCACAAGTCGCCGGACGAAGCCGAACGTCAGAAGGCGGATGATTATCTCGGCCTGATGACGCCGGTCCTGAAGGCCTATCTCACCGACAAGGGCTACGCGCACGCGACGAACGCGCAGCAGGTCCTCGGCGGGCACGGCTATATCGGCGAATGGGGCATGGAGCAGTTCGTGCGCGATGCGCGCATCGCCATGATCTATGAAGGCGCGAACGGCATCCAGGCGCTTGATCTCGTCGGACGGAAACTCCCGAAGGACGGCGGGCGCGCGCTGCAGACCTTCTTCGCCGAGGTCGACCAGTTCATCGCCGACAATATGGGGAACGCCGAACTGACGCCGTTCCTCGACGGCCTCGCGGCGGCCAAGGCCGACGTCGTCGACGCGACGCAGTGGATGATGACGAACGGCTTTTCAAATCCCGATAACGCCGGCGCCGGCTCGATGGACTATCTCCATCTCTTCGCGCTTCTCTGCCTCGCCTATGGCTGGGCGCAGCTCGCCAAAGCCGCGATCGCGCGGCGGAAAGACGGCGCGAAAGACCCGTTCTTCGAGAACAAGCTGACGACGGGCCGCTTCTTTCTGGCGCGCATCCTGCCTGACGGAAAAGCGAACCTCGCGAAACTGAAATCCGGCGCCGAGCCGTTGATGGCCCTGCCGGCGGAAGCTTTCTAATCTTCCGCCCGCCACTTCGCGTCGATCAACGCTCGCTCTTCGTCAAGGCCGAGCGCGTCGCCCTCGATCGCCGCATCGACGAAGGCGCCGATCGCCGCGGCGGGGCCTGACGCGGTCCGGTAGCCGCCGGCGTTTGCGGCCTCAGTCGCCGCAATTTTGACCGTCCACTGACGATCCTCGCGGCAGGCGACCGCGCGCACGGCGCCTTTGTCGTCGTCGGCCAGAAATTCACGGCAGAGCGCGCCGCCGGCGACGCGGAAGGTCGCGACCGGGCGGATGCGCGAAAGCCCGATCTGCGCGCTTTCCGCGCTCGCCGTCCGGTCAAGCGCACGGTGGAGGGGCGAGGCCTTGTCGATCGGGCCCGCCGCGATCATCACCCGGTCGTCGCCGCCGGGGCCGGCGCCGAAAAGCCCCGCAGCGACGACGATCGCAAGAAGCGTGGCGGCGATCGCCGCCGGCGTCGCCCATTTGGGTTGTTCTTTCTTGCGCGGTTTGAAGGCGACGACATTGTCCGTCTTCGGACGAAGCAGGTCCTCAACGCCCGCAGGCATCGGGTCCTTGTCGGCCTCGCGGATCGCTTCGGCGAAGCGCCGGGTCGCGGCGTCGAGCGCGCTGACGCGGGCCTTGAGCGCCGGGTCGGCGGCGATCGCCGCTTCGACCTGCGCACGGTCCTCGTCTGAAAGTTCGCCGTCGAGAAAAGCCGAAAGCGTTTCGTCCGTGATGGTCATCGTCTCCTCATGCTCCTGCGGCGGAGGAAAGCCCCGCGGGCAGCGCGCCGGCAAGGGCTGCGCGCGCGCGGCTGATGCGGCTCATGATGGTGCCGATCGGCGCGCCGAGCGCCTCAGCCGCCTCGGCGTAGGAAAGCCCTTCGATCGCCACAAGGGCGAGGGCGGCGCGCTGCTCCTCGGGCAGCTTCGCGATGGCGCGTTCGGTCTCAGCGAGGGCGACGGCGCTGAGCGCGGTGCGCTCGCCGTCGAGATCGGCTTCAGGCGCGAGATCCGCCCCCGCCGCAGCGTCCCGCCTCACTTTTCTCGCTCTCATCTCGTCGATCCACATATTCTTGCACACCCGAAAGGCCCATTTGCGCGTGTCGGCGTCGTCCGGAACCCCGCGTTCAAGCAGCCGGAGGACGGTCGCCTGCACGAGGTCGTCAGCGTCGGCGCGCGTCCCCGTCAGCGCATAGGAAAACCGCCGGATCGCCTGCAGCGCGCCGAGGATTTCCTGCCTGAGGCGTTCAGGATCTTTCGCCATGGTCTCATCCGATAACGCGCCGGTCCGCAGCTTTATTCCGATCCGGCTTGGAATTTCCGCGGGGGCTCATCCGTCTCAATGTTAAGGGCGGCGTTCATTGTTTCCGAAGGGCCCGGCCTGATAAGGTGCGGGTGGCGGAGAGACCGGCGATGGTGAAGCGTCCCTTAAGAAACCGCGGAAAATCGGCCGCCCGCCTTCTCGCCGCCGCCGCTGCCGGCGCGCTCATTCTCGCAGCGCCCGCAGCCGACGCCAAGCGCGGACCCGGCGGGGGCGACGACATCGACGACCAGATAGATGACAAGATCGACAGACAAGTCGAGGACAAGGTCGATGACCGTATCGACCGCAAGCTCGACGACAAGGTCGACAGCCGGCTCGATGACAAGCTCGATGGAAAAATCGACGACAAGATCGACGACCGGTCCGGCCGCGACGCTGATGACAAGGTCGATGAGCGGACGGCTGAGAGAGCGGGCGAGGACTCCGCCGATCGCGCCGCCGCGCGCGCGCTGGAAGATCGTGCGAAGGATCTATTCGACCGCAATCTCGACGCCGCCGACGCCGCGCACAAGCGCGAGATCGACACCGCGAAAGACGCCTTCGACGCCGCGCGCCGCATCGACGGCGCCGATGAACAAGCGCTGAAGGCCGAGTTCGAAGCGGTCAAAGACGCCGCCGATGCGACGTACCGCGCCACGAAGGACTTGTTGAAATCGGATTATGAGGCCGCCCGCGACGAGGCGGACGCCCTCGAAGACGCGGCGCGCGGCGACTTTGACGACGACGCGCCTTCGCCGCGCATTTTCGAAGTCGATCTCGACGACAGCGGCGACCGCCGCACGCGCGGCGAATGGCTGGTGCTTGTCGATCCGGCGGAAGCAGATGCGCTCGCCCGGCGCGGCGTGAAGCTTGAAGCGATCGAAGCCCTCCCTTCGCTGGGCGCCGTCTTGATGCGGGCGAGCGTCGCGGCGTCGGGCGATATCGGCGCCGCCGAGGCGGGCATCCGCGCGGAAGCGCCAGGCGCCGGCATTGATTACAACCATCTCTACTATTATCACCCGGCCGCCGACGCCGCCGCGCCGAGAGGCGTCGCGCCGTCAAAGGCGATGCGGCTCGGCGCCGGCGAAACCGGGCGCGGCCTCAGGATCGGCGTCATCGACACCCGCGTCGATGTCGCGCATGAAGCGCTCGCGGGCGCAGCGCTCACAGTCGCCGACTTCGTTCCCTATGACGCGCCGCGCCCCGCCGATCACGGCACCTCGGTCGTGTCGATCATCGCCGGGCGCTCGGCGGCCTATCAGGGCCTTGCGCCGGATGCGGAGATCTTCGAGGCGTCGGTGTTTTTCGCAGGCCCCGACGGCGGCGTGTCGGCGACGACGGAAAGCATCGTCAAGGCGATCGACTGGCTCGCGCAGGAAAATGTCAGCGTCATCAATTTAAGCCTCGCCGGCCCGCCCAACGAAATTCTCAAGGGCGCCGTCGCGCGCGCGCAAGCGCGCGGCGTCGCTGTCGTCGCCGCTGTCGGCAATGAGGGACCGCTCGCCCGTCCGCTCTTTCCGGCCGCCTATGAGGGCGTCATCGGCGTCACGGCCGTCACGCCGGACAAGCGCGTCTACCGTCTCGCCAATCGCGGCGACCAGGTCGATTTCGCCGCGCCCGGCGTCGATGTTCTGCATGCGGATGGAAAGGGCGGATATTCGGCGGCGTCGGGCACCTCAATCGCTGCGCCTTTCGTCGCGACCGTCGTCGCCGCGGCCTCACGCGACGGCCGCCTTGACCGTGGCGCGCTGAAGAAGCTCGAAGCGAATGCGGAAGATCTCGGCGAGCGCGGCCGCGATCCGGTTTACGGCTTCGGCTTCATCCGGGCGCCGGGGGACTGACCGCGGCGCCCCGGCGCAGTACGCAAAGCTCTAGAACCTGAGGCCCAGGCGCGCCGATACGACGGTCTGGTTGAAGTCAGCGGCGGGCAGGTTCGACTGAAAGTCGCCATATTCGGCGTTCAGCCGCGCGAACAAAGCTTTCCCGAGCGGGACTTCAAGCTCTGCGTTGAAGCGGTGGCGCTTGTCCTCGCGCAGCGCGCCGATCGACGGCGTGATCGACGAGTAATCGCGAATTTCATAGCGGTAGCCGACGCGCAAATGCCCGTCGCGCGAACCGGCGGGAAACCGTTGTGAGAAGCGGGCGCGAAATGTGTCGCCCTTGAAGTCGAATTGCGGATCGACCGTGGTTTCCTTTTCATAGCGATAACCGGCGGCGAAATAAGTGCGGGCGCCGTTCATGAAGTAATAGGCGTCGCCCGCCGCCGCGTTGCTCTTGCCGTCGCGATCGGTGCGTCCGATGAAATTGCGGTCCGTATAGGTGTATTCGCCGCGCACATAGAGGTTATCGCCGAAGAAGCGCGCGATGCTCGGCGAAAATTGGTTGAGCGTCAGGAAGGAATCGCCGCCGAGGCGCGAATGCGCGAAGCGATAGGCGCCGCCGATCTCGAAAATCCCAAGGTCATGCGAAGCGTCGACGCTGGCGAGATGCGATTGCAGGTTGAAGTCGTCAAACGTCTCGTAAAGGCTCTGTGAGAAACTGTAGCCGAGCGCGAAGCTCGAATCCTCGCCGATGTCAGGCGCGAACTCGACTTCGCCGTCGAACACCGCGGCGAAATCATCCGCGCCCGTATTGTCGTCGACGTCGATGACGGAGACGTTGCTGTCGTATTCGACGCCGGCGGACAGCTCGACCGTAATGGGGTTCGGGCCGTCCCGCAGCGCGGGCTTTTCCGGCGCGGTCGCAGCGGACGCTGAACCAAGCGCCAGCGCGCCGACGGCGCCGGCCGTCAACAGTTTTTGCATGCATGTCATGATGAATCCCCTCTGGAAACCGATTGTCTAAACCTGAAACGGGGCCGTCGCCCAGCGGCGCCGGCCCCCGGCCTCGCAATTCTCTCAGCCCTTGCCGCTGTTATCGTCAGCGTCGTCTTCCGCCCGGTCGCGGGCGTCATCGCGGGCTTCGTCTTTGGCGCGGTCACGCGCTTCCTTTGCGGCGTCCTTCGCGGCGTCGCGCGCGTCTTTCGCCGCATCCCGTGCTTCATCGCGGGTGCGCTTGGCTTCATCCTTCGCCGCGTCGCGCGCGTCCTTGGCGGCTTCTTTCGCCGCTTTCTCGGCGTCCTTTGCGGCTTCCTTTGCGGCTTTTTCAGCGTCTTTGGCAGCTTCCTTTGCGGCCTTTTCCGCTTCTTTCGCTTCGCGCCGGGCTTCACGCTCGGCTTCCGTGCGGCGATCGTCCATGCCGGGAAAGCCCGGCTGGTCGTCATCGATCGAGCCGTCGCCGCGCCGCTTCAGCCCGTCGGGGCCGATATCGTCGTCCATAACGGTCTGACCGGGTTGGCTGTCGTCGATCGATCCATCACCGCGCCGCTTAAGGCCGTCGGCGCCGATATCGTCCGAAGATTGCTGCGCTGCGATGAAGGCGAGGGGAGAGGCGGCTTCGGCCGGGCTCGCGGCCACAGAAGCTGCGCCGATCAGGGGTGCAAGGGCGATCATCAGTCTCATTGTCGTCACTCCAACTGGCTTGTCCGCAGAGGGGACGGCCGGGAGCTTCGTTTTATTCCGGCAAGTTGGAGAGAGGGTTTCACGCGGCGAGCCGGTTTGCCCCGCCTCCGGAATGGCTTTAGGAAAACTCCGCTTTGGGGCAATTCTCGAAAGGACCGGTTAATCATGCGCCGCGACACGCTTCGCCTGCTGACGCTTGCTCTTCTTTCCTCCGCGGCGCTCGCCGCCTGCGGCAAGAAGGAGGCGCCGCCCGCGCCCGTCGCCGAAGCGCCCGCCGCGCCGACCGCCGAAGAAATCGCCGCCGAGACAGATCGCCTCAACGCGTGGTTCGACGCCAAGTTCGAAGAGCAGCTCGATTTCTCGCCGATCCAGCGCACTTTCCTCGGCGACAAGAAGGACTACGACAAGATCGACGACGTGTCGGAGGCCGCGCAGGATCGCCAGCTCGCGTGGCAGCGCGCCAGCGCCGACGAGATGACTTCGACGTTCGATTACGCCAAGCTGACGCCGGAAGCGAAAACCTCCTGGGACATCTGGCTTTATCAGGCTGACGCCGCCGAGAAGGCGGCCGCTTTCCGCCGCCAGAATTACGTCTTCACGCAGATGCAGGGCGCGCAGGCGTTCCTGCCGCAATTCATCATCGCGTTCCATGAAGTCTCCGACGAGAGCGACATGAACGCTTATGTCTCGCGCATCGGCGGCGTCGCGCGGGCGATCGACCAGCTGCTAGAGCAGGCGAAGACGAACGCCGCCGCCGGCACGCGCCCGCCGCGCTTCGCCTATGACGGCGTCATCGCCCAGGCGAAGAACATCATCACCGGCGCGCCGTTCACCGCAGGCGCCGACAGCCCGGTATGGGCGGACGCGAAGTCGGAAGTCGCCAAGCTGCAAGCGGACGGCAAGATCGATCAGGCGAAGGCCGACGCGCTCCTCGCCGCGGCGAAGGCTGAAATCGAAGGCAAGCTCGGCCCTTCCTACAGGGCGCTGGTCGCCTGGTTTGAAGCCGATCGCGCCAACGCCGCCGAAGTCGCGAGCGGCGTCGGCGGCCTCGCGAACGGTGCGGCCTACTACGCCGAACGTCTTGCCGCGAACACGACGACGTCGATGACGCCGGATGAGATTCACGAGCTTGGGCTCTCGGAAGTGGCGCGCATCCACGCCGAGATGGAGACGATCAAGAACGCGGTCGGCTTCAAGGGCACATTGCAGGAATTCTTCAAGTTCACGCGCGAGGACGACCGCTTCTTCTTCCCGAACAACGATGCCGGAGCGCAGGCCTATATCGATGAGGCGACGGCGAAGCTCAATTTCATCAAGGGACGCCTGCCGGAATATTTCGGCATCCTGCCGAAGGCGGATCTCGTCGTGAAGCGCGTCGAGCCCTTCCGCGAACAGCCGGGCGCCGCGCAGCATTATTTCCCCGGCACGCCGGACGGCGCGCGCCCCGGCATCTATTACGCCCATCTTTCCGACATGCGCGCGATGCCGAAGCATCAGCTTGAGGTGATCGCGTACCACGAAGGCAATCCGGGCCATCACATGCAGATCTCGATCGCGCAGGAGCTGACGAGCGTGCCGAAGTTCCGCACGCAGGCCGGTTTCACCGCCTATGTCGAAGGCTGGGCGCTCTATTCAGAGCTGCTGGCCAAAGAGATGGGCGCCTATCAGGATCCCTATTCGGATTTCGGACGCCTTTCGACGGAGTTGTGGCGCGCCATCCGCCTCGTCGTCGATTCCGGGCTGCACGCCAAAGGCTGGACCGAGAGCCAAGCGGTTGACTACTTCACCGCCAATTCGCCCTCAGCCGAAGGCGCGATCCGCTCGGAAGTTCAGCGCTATATCGTCGTTCCGGGGCAGGCGACCGCCTACAAGGTCGGCATGGAGAAGATCAAAGCCCTGCGCACAAAGGCCGAAGCCGCGCTCGGGGACAAATTCGACATCAAGGGGTTCCACGACACCGTTCTCGGCGGCGGCGCGCTCCCGCTCAGCATTCTTGAGCGGCGCATTGATGAATGGGTGGCGTCGAAGAACGC
Organism: uncultured Caulobacterales bacterium; assembly: GCA_964578685.1. Taxonomy (GTDB): domain Bacteria; phylum Pseudomonadota; class Alphaproteobacteria; order Caulobacterales; family Parvularculaceae; genus Amphiplicatus. The sequence goes on along the minus strand of CAZOEB010000008.1, from coordinate 26,146 downwards.
AGCCTGATTAAGAGCGTGATGCAAAAAAAGTAGATTCCGGTTTTTTTGCGAAATCACGCGACCAATCAAAAGACTAGCGTAAATCGCTGATTCCGAATTCTTGCGATTTGCGCTAGTCGGGCGGCAAAAGACGCGCGGGCACGCCGACGGCGGTGGCGCCCGCGGGCACGTCGATCAACACGACGGCGTTCGCGCCGATGACCGCGTGATCGCCGATCTTCAATGGGCCGATGATCTTCGCGCCGGCGCCGACATCGACATGTCCGCCGAGCGTCGGCGCGCCCTTGCGATCTTCGCTGCCTTCGGTGTCCGGAGCGCTGATGAATTTGCGCGGCCGTCCGGCGGCGCCCAGCGTCACCTGCTGCATCACCCGGCAGTTGACGCCGACGATCGTTCGCGGATGGATGACGACGCCGGTCGGGTGCGGCAGCATGAAGCCGCCGCCCGGATTAAAACCCAGCGGAATGTCGCACGCCGTCACCGCCGACCAGAACCGGTGCCGCAGCACGATGAGCGACCGGCGAAGGGCCGACACGGGATCGTTCCGCTCGCCGAGCCGGTTGTAATCGCGCAGCGTCTTGATGAGCTTGCGCCCGGGATCCCAGAATTCGCGCGGCCGCTCACGCGCCCAGTCCGGCTCGTCGGCCGAGACGGCGTTTCGTGTTCTTGCTGACATGACGGGGCCGGCGGCGGACATCGCGCCACCCTAGAGCTTCGCGCCCTGATTCGGTATCAGGGCGCGAAGCTCCAGTCTTTGGCTGTCGCGGCGTCTTGTGAAAAACCGAGATCACTTTTCCGCACGCCGCTTGCAAGCACGCTTCACGCAAAGTGTGAAGACGGCGCCGCGTCAGGCCGCGTGGCCGGCCCGCAGCGCGCGCCATTCCGGATTGCGATCGACCAACAGGTCGACATAGGGACAGACGGGATCGATCTTCCGCCCCGCCGCCTTGGCGTCTTCGATCGCGCGCCGCACCAGCGCAAATGCGACGCCGCCGCCGCGCGCTCCGACCGGCACGAATGTCGAATTGATGACGATCAGGTCGTCTTGGTCGCCGACCTGGTAGGTTAATTCCGCTTCGCCCGCCTCGGTTTCAATCCAATACCGTCCGCGCTTGTTTTTTTCAGTGTGCGCGATTTTTTCCGCTTGCTGCGGCGTTTTCGGGGTCAACGCGTTCTCCCTTCGCTGGTGCTCAACAAAAGCCACCCCGTTATCTTGTTGGCCGCTCTCTCGACGTCTTTCAAGTCACATTCCCATGAAATTTTCACCCGCCATCCTTGTCGCCGCAATGCAGCAATCGCGGAGGCGTCGCGCTTGACATTGCGCGCGATCTTTTCCCGCCAATAAGCGGCGTTGGTTTTCGGCTTCCGTCGCCCGCGCGCGCAATCATGCGCGTGCCAGAAACATCCGTGCACGAAGAGAACGGCGTTGTGTTTCGGGAAGACGAGATCCGGCGAGCCTGGAAGGCGACGGTCGTTGAGGCGGTAGCGAAATCCTCTCGCAAAGAGCGCCTTGCGTATCCTGATTTCAGGCTTCGTATCGCGCCCCTTCACCGCACGCATGATCTCAGAGCGTTTTTTCTTGGAGAAGATGTCGCTGCGTTTTTTTCGCATCACGCCGCCGCGCGCGTCTGACTGAGCGCAGGCTCCAGCAGCGTCTCCGCAAGCCAGCGCACAACCGGCGGCGAGACGCCGTCGCCGACGAGTTTCAACGCCGACGTATCGCCCGGGGGCAAGGCGTAGTCGTCTGGAAGTCCCATCGCCCGGGCCGCTTCGCGCGGGCTCATCAGGCGCGAGCGCACGCGGCCCTCGTTGATTTCGAGAATGACTTGCCGCGACGAACCGCCGGCGGGCGTCCTGATGCAGCCTGCAAGGCCGTCGAAGCGCGCTTCGAACCGAACTTTCTTGACGCCGCCCTCGACGCGCACCCGGCGAAAGCCGGCGCCGATATGGGGCCCGCCTGAACGGCGCAGCGCGGCGAGTGCGGCCGCCTGCGCCGGCGCCATCGCGGCGAGGAATGCGCGCGTCTTCGCCGGCGGATCGAAGGTGAGGCCGTCCTCCAGAATGTCGGCGAGCGACTTGTTGCGCGTGCGCGTCGGCTGCGCGCCGGTCCAGCGCCATCGCGCCTTTGCATGGGGCGGCAGCAGCGCAACCGCGCGCAACAGCGCCTCAGGCGCCGGCCCGTTTTGCACGGCGGCGCCGACGCCGTCCTCGCGCGCGCCGATGATGAAAAGACGCGGGCGCGATTGCGGAACGAAGTCCGCGGCGTTGAGGACTGCCGCCGAAATGAAATAGCCGCGCGCGGCGAGCCGCGACGCGAGCTCCGCGAAATCAGCGCCGCCATGGGATGTCAGCAGTCCTGTGACGTTCTCAATGACGATCAGGCGCGGCGCGCGGCCCTCGTCAGCGAGCGCCTCCATCAGCCGCCAGAACCCGAAAAAGGCGCCGCTGCGCGCAGCGCTGAGCCCGCCGCGCGCGCCGGCGAGCGAAAGGTCCTGACAGGGGGATGACGCCCAGGCCAGATCGGCCGTTCCGGGCGGAAGGTCGCGGACCGTGAGCGCATGGACATCGCCCGCGCGATGATGGTCGAGCCCGAAATTCGCGCCATAGGCCGCGCGTTTCTGAAGATCGACGTCATTGGCGAAAAGGCACCGCCATCGGCCCCCAAGGCCCAGCCGCGCCATCCCGCCGCCAGCGAAAAACTCAAGGAATGTGCGCCTGTGCGCCACGCGGCCTGCGAGGTGGTTGCCCGGCGGTTTTCCAGCGCTTTCCAGTTGTCATCAAGGGCCGCCCCCGCGTTGACCCCCGGCGCGAACGGCCCGAGGGAAGGGGCTTGTCGCCAGCGCCTTATCTCGCGGTGTCACGCCCTTGCCGTTTCACGCGTTCAACCCCTTTTCGCTGAAGGTCCTGCTCGCCGCCGCCGCGGGGGCCGCGACGCTTTCGGCGATCGCTGCGGCGCTTCCCGAGAAACAGCGCCTCGAAGACCTGCTCATCGGCTCCGAGGGCGCGATCGTCCGCGTCGCCGTTATCTGCCGCACGCGTTGCGAGATCGTCGCGAGCGAGGATCCGGGCTCTTTCGGCTCCTTCCGCATCGAGGGCGTTGAGAAAAATCTCGACATCGACCTCACGGGGCATGCCGGCGTCGCAGAGCGGTTGCAGTTGAAGGCCGTGGGCGGCGCCAGCCTGCTGACCGTGTCGGCGCCGGCGCGGCTCAACGCAGCGCGCGTCACCGATTGCAACACCGAAAGCGGCCCGGCGCGCTGCATCGAGTTCCGCTATGATCGGGGCGCTATGACCGTCGCGGCGCCGGAACGGCTGACGCAGCCGCCGGCGGCGGGCGCGCGCGCGGCCGAAGCGCCGAAGCCGAAGCGTCCGACGGCCGCGGCGGCGACCAAGGAACCCGCGCCGCAGCCGGGCCTGCGCAGCGAGGCTGCGCCCGCCGAAGAAATTCCGTTCCTCGGCGCTGCGATCATCGATGTCGACACGCGCCTGCGCGATACACCCGACCTCAAATTCGCGGTTCCAGATTTTGCTCCGCCTGAGCGGCTCGCGCCGCCGCCGCGCGAAATACAGTCGACGCTCAAGGAACGCGTCTCGGCGCCCGCGCCGCGATCGCCGGCGCGATTCGACTTTGCGCGCGAAATGACGGCGATCCTCGGCAAGAAGAATGATCCGGCGACGTGCGAAGGCGCCGCCGCGCGGCTCACCGCGGACGCATGGGCCCTCGGCGCGATGGTTGATCTTGCTTTCTGCAAGGCGGCGTCCGGCGCGCTCGAAGAAGCCGACGACGATTTCACCCGTCTTCTCGCCTATACGCCCGACAATTATGAGGCGCTCGTCGGACGCGGACTTATCGCGCTGGCGCGCGGCGAGCGCACGCGCGGCCTGGACTTCCTGCAGGAAGCGCTGAACGCCCTGCCGCCGATCGCCGAATCGGATCGCATCGCCGCGGCGATGGCGCGGAATTAAGTGACTCTTGAACGGCGCGCGAAAGCGGGTTCGCGCCATGTTTCGCGCGCCATCACGACATTTAGAATTTCGCCGGCGCGCCATACATCCGCATACGACAGATAAAGCGGTGAAAAGCCGAAACGCGCGAGGTCAGGCGCGCGAAAATCGCCGATGACGCCTTGCGCGATCATCGCCTGCACGATCGCGTAAGCATCTGCGTGGCGGAACGCGACATGCCCGCCGCGCCGCCCTGCGACAGCGACCGGCTGAAGTCCCGCCGCCGCGCCCGCCGCGAGGAAAAGATCGCCGAGCGCGCGCGCTTTCGCTTCCAGCGCATCCAGATCGACGCCGTCGAAGAGGTCGAGGCTCGCGTCGAGCGCTGAAAGCGAGAGGATCGGCGGCGTGCCGGCGGCGAAGCGCGCGGCGCCGTCCGCCGGTTCGTAGGCGGACGAAAAGTCAAAAGGCGCTTGCGCGCCCATCCAGCCGGAAATCGGCTGCCGAAGGCGCTCGGCCGCGTCGCGCCGGACAAAGAGGAAGGCCGGCGCGCCCGGCCCGCCGTTCAGATATTTGTACCCGCACCCCGCGGCGAAGCGCGCGCCGTTCGCGCTGACGTCGATGGCGACAGCGCCGGTCGCGTGGCTCAAGTCCCAGATGATATCGGCGCCGCGTTCGGCAGCGGCGCGTTCCGCCTCCGCCATATCGGCGACCGCGGCGGTCTTGTAGTGGACAAGGCTTCGGACGATGACGGCCGCTTCGGGGACTTCGCCCGCGACGATTCTCAGCAGCGGCGCGCCGGTCAGCCGCGACAGACCTTCGAGCACATATTGATCGGTCGGAAACTCATCCGCTGCGACGCATAGCGCGCGCCCCGGCTTTCGCGCGAGCAGCGCGGCCGCGATCTTGAAGAGATTGACCGAAACGGAATCGCAGACGACGACGTCGCCTGACTGCGCTCCGATCAGCCTTGCGATCTTCGCGCCGGCGCGATGGGGAAGGTCGATCCAACCGGCGTCGTTCCATGACCGAATGAGACCTTTAGCCCATTCCTCCTCGGCGCCCTGACGAAGGCGTGCGAGCGCGGCTTTCGTCGGCGGCCCAAGCGAATTGCCGTCAAGATAAATGACCCCTTCAGGCAGATCGAACGCGCTGCGCAAGTCAGCGAGCGGATCGGCGCGGTCGAGCGCTTCGGCCTCCGCGCGCGTCATGACCGCGCCCGAAGAACGGCGCGGACGGGCGCAGCGTCGAGGCCCTTGAGCTTCAGGGGCGGCGCGATCAGCTCATAAGTCCCCGGCGCCACGTGATCGAGAACGAGGCCTTCAAGGATGCGCAGATCGCGCGCGAACACGCGGCGATGGGCGTCCATCGTCTTAGACGACGCAGGGTCGAGCGAGGGCGTGTCGACGCCGATGAGAACGCCGCCGCGATCGGCGAGCCAGTCGATCGCATCGGCCGCGATCGCCGCGTAAGTCTCATCCCAGCGGTCGCCGGGATGGGCGCCATAGGTGCGAATAAGAAGGCGCGCCTCCGTACGCCCCGCCGTCGCGACGTCGAGATCGTCAGCGGTAACCGCCCGGCGGCCGATGCAGTGAACAACCGTACACGGACCGATATAGGGCTCCAGCGCAACGGCGTCGATCGCCGCGCCGCGATTGTCGTAATGGAGCGGCGCGTCGGCATGCGCGCCGATATGCGTCGTCGTCTCGAATTTCGAAACATTGACGGGACACGCGCCCTCAAGCGCAAAGGTGCGCCGCGCGGCGAAAGGCGTATCGCCGGGAAACACAGGGCTTGCGGCGGACAGCGCCGGGGAGATGTCGATCAGGCGGGTCATCGCCCGGTTTTCGCCGGGCCCGGCGTCAGAAGTCCAGCGGGCGCCGTCTCAAATTGCGCCGCCCGGTTTGCGCCGCGCCATCAGGCGCACGAACATCCGGGCCAGCCATTGGCCGATGATGAAGGTGAGAACGGAAAGGCCGGCCGCGACCGGCAAGAGCCAGCGTCCCAGCAATTCCTGGGGCGGCGCGGGCGGTGCAGGCGCGCCCGGCGCCGGGGGAGCGTCCGGCGGCGTGGGCGCGTCATAGGTCCCGAAGACGTAAACGCCCGCCTCCCGACCGACCCAAAGGCCGGCCTTATCCGGCGCGACGACCTCGACCGCAGCGGTGATCGCGAAGCCGACGGCGATCAGGAAGAATACGCCGGACACGAACAATCCGGCCGCCGCCGTCGCACGGCGCGAGGCGAGGGCGAGAAGCGCGCCGACAGTCTTGGTCGGTCCGCCGTCTGCGAAGGCGTCCTGGATCTTGATCTCTTCCAGAAATCCGCGTGCGCATTTTTCGGGCGAGCCGAGCGCCTTCATCGCTTCCTGAAGCCTGCCTTCGCGCGCGCGATGGTCGAGATGCGCGCGAATCTCGGCGGCGATCTCGTCGCGGTCGCCCTCGGGCAGCGTACGCAGCGCGCGCCGCAGCCCTTTGAGGTAGGTCTCGATCGCCTTGTCGTCCGCCATCGTTCAGTCTCCTGCGATTGAAGAAAGTTCATCGCGAAAGCCGCGCCAGGCGGCCCGCATGGATTTCAGCGCCGCGCGCCCTTCCGGCGTCAGCGCGTAAAGCTTCTGTCCGCGCCCGCCGCCCTTCGGCGTCTCCCACTGGCCGCGAATGCGCCCCTCGCGCTCGAGGCGATTGAGCAGCGGATAAATCGACCCGTCGGAAAGCCCGATCTCCGGAAGGCGCGCCAGCGCATCAAGAAGCCCGATGCCCGACCGCGCCTCCCCCGAGAGGAGGCCGAGCACCGCAAGCTCCGCCGCGCCTTTCCGAAGCTGCGATTTCCACGCATCGAGGTCCATGAGCAGGGCTTGTATGGCCCCATGACTTGCATTGCAATGTCAGCTGGGCGCAGAGGCAGGGCGGCTCGGCGCTTATTGACCCCCACCCCAGCCGCCCCTAACCCTCCCGCCTCATGACCCGCGCCGCCCTTTCGTTTCAGGACCTTATCCTCACGCTTCAGACCTACTGGAGCAAGCAGGGCTGCATGATCCTGCAGCCCTATGACATGGAGATGGGGGCGGGGACCTTTCACCCGGCGACCACGCTGCGTTCGCTGGGGCCCAAGCCCTGGAACGCGGCTTATGTGCAGCCTTGCCGCCGGCCGACCGACGGGCGTTTCGGCGCCAACCCCAATCGCTTCCAGCATTATTACCAGTTCCAGGTCGTGCTGAAGCCGTCACCGGCAGATATCCAGGAGCTATATCTCGGCAGCCTTGATGCGATCGGCGTCGATCGTTCCGTACACGACATCCGCTTCGTCGAGGACGACTGGGAGAGCCCGACGCTCGGCGCCTGGGGGCTCGGCTGGGAAGTCTGGTGCGACGGAATGGAGGTGACGCAATTCACCTATTTCCAGCAGGTCGGCGGTTTCGACTGCAAGCCGGTGACGGGCGAGATCACCTACGGGCTCGAACGCCTCGCGATGTATATTCAGGGCGTCGATAACGGGTTCGATCTCGTTTTCGGCGGCCGCAAGCCGGACGGAAAGCCGTTCACCTACGGCGACGTCTTCCACCAGCAGGAAGTCGAGTTCTCCGCCTATAATTTCGAACTCGCCGATACGGCTGTGCTGCTCGACCAGTTTCGCGAGGCGGAGGCCGCGTGCCTCGGCGTCCTTGCGGCGGGGGAGAAAGCGGGGAAGTCCTATGCGCTCCCCGCTTATGACCAGTGCATCAAGGCGTCGCACCTCTTCAACCTGCTCGATGCGCGCGGCGTCATTTCAGTAGCGGAGCGCCAGTCCTACATCCTCCGGGTACGGACGCTTGCAAAGGCCTGTTGCGCAGCGTGGCTCGCGAGCCCGCAAGGGCGAACGGAAGGGGCGGGCGTCGTCGATTACGAGGCGGTTTCGTGAGCGGGCGCGACAAAGCGCCGTCCGCCGAACGTCAAAAGCCCGTCATCCCTCCGCCTGTCATCGGTCTCGCCGCCGGCGCGCTGATGTGGGCGATCGCCCGCAAGGCGGGTTTGCCGGCGCTCGATTTTCCGGGCCGCGTTCCGGCCGCCGCCGCGCTCGCCGGCGCCGGGCTTCTCATCGACTTGGTTTCGGTCGCCGCATTCATTCGTGCCCGGACGACCGTCAATCCGCTCGCGCCGGAGCGGGCGAACGCGCTCGTCGTTTCGGGGCTTTACCGCTTTTCGCGCAACCCGATGTATCTCGGCATGCTGATGATCCTTCTTGGTTGGGCGGCCTATCTCGCGCAGCCGCTGACGCTGCTTCCTGTCGCGCTTTTCGTCTTTCTCATCGAGGTCTGGCAGATAAGGCCGGAGGAGCGTGCGTTGGAAGAAAAATTCGGCGATGACTATCGCGCTTACATGCGCCGCGTCCGGCGCTGGATCTGAAAGGACGGTCGCAGATGACCAAGGTCGCGCTTCCCATTCCTGGCGGCTGCGCGTGCGGCGCGGTGCGCTATGAACTCTCCGCGCCGCCGCTGATGATCTACAACTGCCATTGCACGAACTGTCAGAAAATCACCGGGTCGGCCTTCACCGTCGCGGCGACGGTTTTCGAGAACGCCCTCGCCTTCACAAAGGGCGCGCCGAAGCGCGTCAGCTGGACGGCCGACAGCGGCAATGAACGCTTCGGCCTATTCTGCGGCGATTGCGGCAGCCGCATCGCCAATGGTCAGACGCCCACGATCGGCATGCTGTCGCTTCGCACGGGAACCTTCGACGACACCAGCTGGGTGGAGCCCGTCGGCGACATCTGGACGAAAAGCGCGCAGGGCTGGCTGACGTTCCGGGGGCTGACGGCCGAAGGACAACCGAAAGACTATACGCCCTTTGTCGAAGCCTACCGGGCGCAGGGGCGATTTTAGCCCGCCGCTACTTTATGCGGCGCACCCGGATCGAGCGCTTCAGCTCATTGATGGTCATCATGTAGTTCCCGAGAGCGCCGCGCTTTATCGAGACTGAGAAGACTTTGTCATTGTTCGGAATATTGATGATCGCATTGTCGGACGAGAGCTGACGCCAGACCTGACCGTTTTCCAGAACGGCGGTGATATCGCCAAGGGCGTTCACGCGGAACTCGACGACTTTCGACGAGAGGCGCGTGGTGCGGTCCTTCTCGCGAACCGCTTTCTTGGTGCTGGCGAGCGCCTCGGCGCCGAAGAGGTCTTCTTCGCTCGCCCCTTCCGCAGCGACGATTGGCGCGCCCTGCGCTTCGGCCGCCGCGCTCTCTTCCGCGGTTTCGCGCCGGATGCGCGTCGCTTTCAGCTCCTTCGCTGCGCCTTCAAGGCAGGCAAGGCGCTCTTCCGCGTTTTCGATGTCGAGGCAGCTGACGGCGGCGTCCGCGGCGGCGTTCTCCGCCGTTTGCGCGAAGGCGGCGCCGGCGGCGATTGAGACGCCGGCGACAGCGGCGGCGGCAAGGCGGGTGAAAGCGCGCATCGGCGAGGTCCTTCAAAATTCGCCGGATAAGAGGCCGGCCCAGAAGGCAAAGTCAATGATCGCCGCCAATCCGCCGCCGGCCCGACAGGGATGGACGCCGGCGCGTTGCCAAGGCGCAACTCGGAAGGCTGAAACCCGTTCAGAATGCGCGCAACTTTGGCTAAGAAGAGGGAAAGGTTCGCGGGGGCGATCATGGCTTGGAAGCCGCCGAAGATTTCAAAAAAAGAGGCGCGCCGCGCCGGCGGTCTCGCCGTACGTGCGGTCGGCTGGATCGTCGTGATCATCGGGCTCTCGCCTTTCGTCGGCGCGATCATTTATCGGGTCGCGCCGCCGCCTGGAACCTGGATCATGCTCGCGCGCAGCCTCGACGGCGAAACCGTGCGGCAGCAATGGACGCCGCTTGAAGACATCAATCCCCATCTCGTGCGCGCCGTCATCGCCGCGGAGGATTCCCGCTATTGCCTGCACGGCGGCATCGACCTCGTGGCGGTGAAAGAGGCGGCCGAGCACAACAAGAAAAACGGCAAGCGCCGCGGCGGCTCGACGATTTCGCAGCAGACGGCGAAGAACCTCTTCCTCTGGAACGGCGGCGGCTATGTGAGGAAGGCCCTTGAGGCGTGGTTCACCGTCGTTTCGGAAACTATTTGGGGCAAGCGCCGGACGATGGAGCTCTATCTCAATATCGCCGAGTGGGGCGACGGCCTCTTCGGCGCCGAGGCCGCGGCGCAAGGGCGCTTCGGCAAGTCCGCGAAGGACCTGACGAAACAGGAAGCCGCGCTCCTCGCCGCCGTCCTGCCGAGTCCCAACAAATGGCGCGCCGTCAACGCCGGACCCTATGTGCGCGGGCGCGCCGCGACCATCCGTAAACGGATGGATGTCGTGCGGCGCGACGGCCTCGACCGCTGCGTGCTCGGCGGAAACTAGGCGCTTGCAGCCGGCGCGCATGGGCGCGATGATGACCGCGCGACGAAGGAGGCTTCGATGGGCGTCATGACGATTGCAACCTATCGGCCGAAGCCGGGCAAGGCGGCCGAACTCCTCGCGCTGACGCGCGCGCACCTGCCGCTCCTCACGGCCGAGGGGCTGGCGGAACCCGGCCGGCGGCTCGTAGGGAGCGCAAAGGACGGCGCGATCGTCGAGATCTTCGTGTGGAAATCGCCGGAAGCGATCGAGGCCGCGCATCAGAACGCCGCTGTCGGCGCGCTGTGGGCGAAATTCGGCGAGATCGCCGATTTTATCATGGCTAAGGACTTGCCCGAAACCGCAGCGCCGTTTGCGGAATTTGAATGGATCGACATCGACCAGCCGGCGCGCGTGGCGGCGACCGCGCCCGTCGGCGTCGATGTCGAGGCGGGCAAGAGCTATTTCTGGTGCGCCTGCGGCCAGTCGAAATCGCAGCCCTTCTGCGACGGCAGCCACAAGGGGTCGGTTTTTTCGCCCGTGAAGTGGACGGCGGGGGAAACGAAGAAGGTGTGGTTCTGCGCCTGCAAGCAGACCAAGGGCGCTCCCCTTTGCGACGGCGCCCACAAGACGGTTTGATCGCCGCCAAGCGCGACCCGGCGGCTCAACGCGCCGTCGTCATTCGACGGGACGCAACGTGAACTCGACGAGATAAGGCCCATCCGCGTCCGTGCGATTGGCGACGACATCAATCGCACCGTCCGCCCGCGCGCGGTAGACGATGCGCTTCACGTCAGAATCTGCGTCTGTCGCTTCGAATGTGGCGACGCCGTCGCCGGACGAAACTAGGCGCATCACGCTCGGCCCATCGGTTTCCCATGAGGTATAGTCAGCGTTGTAGCGCTTGAAACGCATCACGACGCCGCCGCTGTTTTCCTCGACGACCGCAAACCGAAGGAAGCGCACCGCGCCATTCTGCACCCCGCGCGATGTCCCGAGAGCGACGCCCGCCTTGGCGTCCGTCCAGGTCTCTTCAATAACGAAACCGCTACGGTCGCTGGACCAGTCTCCTTTCAGGAAGGCAAGGTCGGACAGCGTTGCCGCGGACACGGCCGCAGAGCCGAATGCGGCGCAAACGAACGCGGTCAGGGTGGAGATTGGTCGGATCATGGCGTGTCTTTCTTGTGATGAAGCGACGGACGCGCTAGCGCCGCGCTACGATCACGCGCCAATCACATTAGCGTTGAAGTCTCCGACGTTCGATAAGCCGAGGTATGTCGTCGTCGAGCTGAGCGCAGGCCCCCGCGTCAGGGCGCTTTCTTGACCTCGACCCGCGCGCGCAAGGGGCCCAGCGCCGCTTCCGGTTCGCCCGCCGCCGCGCAGCTGCTGACCTTGCGCATGAGCGTCAGGACGATTTCGTCATTATGGTCGGCGGTCGTCGTAAAATACTGCTGGAGGATCGCTTCCCCGACGGGATCAAAATCGTTGCTCAAAAGCCATTCAAGGTCATGCTCGCCTTCAATGTCGTCTGGGCCGATTGCAATGCACGCCGCTATGCCTTTGCGAAATGCAGCTTCTGGCCAGTCCGAGGCGGGCAAAGAGTCATAATTGGAGGCGCCGCTGGCGTCTGCGACGCGCTCAGCGTGGATGATGACGGCGCCGTCTTCACCGATAAGCGCCGCAAGCGAAATTTCGTAAGGGCGGCCGTTGAAGACGTCGCGCCGGTGAGTTGTCCCGGCCAGACGCGCACCCGGATAGGCGATCTCGAATCGCAGCCTGTTTGTCGTCCGGATTGTTCCAGCGGCTGCTTCAATGAAGGAAAAGCCTGCGTCCTTGACCAAGGACGAAGCGCTCTGAACAGATGCGCATGCCGAAAGTCCGGCGAGCGCGGCAAGAAAGGTAGTTTTCATGGCGCCATTCCTACTTTCAGCGGAGTGAAGACCATCCGCCGGCGGCGGGGAATACCGCCTGACGCGGCAAAAGACCGGTTCGCCGCCGATGTCCCCAGCCGCGATTACATCGCGCAAGGAGGTTGTGGTTTGCACCTGGTAAGTTGTAGGGGAGCCTCAGTCCTTCGCCGCTTTTAGGCAAGCAAGTCAGCCAACAACCGACCCCATGCCCGATCTTCTCCTTGAGCTTTTCTCCGAAGAAATCCCGGCGCGCATGCAGGCGCGTGCGGCGGACGACCTCGCGCGCATGATGAACGAGCGCCTGCTTGCGGCCGGGTTCATGCTGGAAGGCGTCAAGGCCTTCGCCGGGCCTCGGCGCCTCACACTGCTTGTCACCGGGCTCCCGCTGCGGCAGGCCGACCGCAAAGAGGAAAAAAAGGGACCGCGCGTCGGGGCCCCGCAAGCGGCGATCGACGGTTTCCTGAAATCCGCGGGGCTCGCCTCGCTCGACCAATGCGCGATCGAGGAAGACAAGAAGGGCCGATATTACGTCGCCCGCCTCGACCGGCCGGGCCGCCCGACCGCGGAGATCATCGCCGAGGCGGTGCCGGAAATCGTGCGGACATTCCCATGGCCGAAGTCGATGCGGTCGGGCGATGGGGACCTCGCCTGGGTGCGCCCGCTTCAGTCGATCCTGTGCTGCTTCGACAATGAAGTGGTGCCGTTCACGGTCGGCGGCGTTTCGTCCGGCGATGAAACGCGCGGCCACCGCAGCGCGGGCGGGGCGACAATTCGTGCCCGGAATTTCGATAAATACGTTCCGGCGCTGACAGGCGCCAAGGTGATGATCGACGCCGAGGCGCGCAAAGGCCTCATCGCCGCTGACGCCAAGACGCTGTGCGAGGCGCAAGGGCTCGAACTCGTCGAGGACAAGGGGCTTCTCGCCGAAGTCGCAGGGCTCGCTGAATGGCCCGTGGTGATGATGGGATCGTTCGACCCGAAATTCCTAACCTTGCCGGACGAAGTGCTCACCGCCTCGATGCGCGGGCATCAGAAATATTTCTCGGTCAAAAACCCGAAGACCGCGCGCCTCGCGAACAAGTTCGTTTTCGTCGCCAATATCGAAGCGGCCGACGGCGGCGCCGCGATGCGCAAGGGATATGAGCGCGTGCTGACCGCGCGCCTTTCCGACGCGTGGTATCTCTATCATGAGGATTTGAAGCGCCCCTTGGAGGATCGCATCGCCGACCTCGACCGCGTGACGTTCTTTGAAGGGCTGGGGAGCATTGGCGACAAAGCGCGACGGACCGGGAGCCTCGCGAAAGAAATAGCTCCCGCGGCGGGCGCTGACCCCGCAGCGGCGGAGAAGGCCGCGCTGCTCGCAAAAGCCGACCTCACGACCGGCATGGTCTACGAATTCCCCGAACTTCAAGGGCTGATGGGGCGGTATTACGCGCTGGCGCAGGGTGTTGACGCACAAATCGCCGACGCCATCCGCGACCATTACGCGCCGAAAGGCGCCGATGATGACGTGCCGACGGCGCCCGTTTCGGTCGCGGTGGCGCTCGCGGACAGGATCGACACGCTGACGGCGTTCTGGGCGATCGGGAAAAAGCCGACGGGATCGGGCGATCCGTTTGCGCTAAGGCGCGCGGCGTTGGGAATTGTCGAGCTAGTTCTAAGTCGCACTATTCGGACTAAAATTGCGTCCTCGTTTAATCTTCCATTGCGCAATGTTGTTTCGATTATCTCTGCTGAGTCACGCGACGATATTGAGAGCCGCGTCGATGCGCTTATTGGCACCGGAGCAATTGAAAGTATTGAAGTGGGGACCACCGATGTCCCCCAAGTTGAAGAAATCCTTGCCAACTGGTGGGTGATTAAGGAAAGTCTCCTCTCCTTTTTCCACGACCGCCTAAAGGTCTACCTCCGCGACAAAGGCCACCGGCACGACCACATCGACGCCGTCCTCGCGCGCGCCGATGGATCGCTGGAAGACGATCTCGTTCTCATCGTCATGAAGCTCGAAGCGCTCGAAGCGTTCTTGAAGACCGATGACGGCGCCAATCTCGCGGCGGGCTACAAGCGGGCGGCGAATATCCTGAAGGCCGAAGAGAAGAAGGGCGCGGCTTCCGGCGCGGCGGCCGTCGACCCGTCAAACCTTCAGCAGTCGGAGGAAAAATCGCTCCACGCCGCACTCCTCGCCGCCGAGGAAAAGGCGAAAGCCGCTGTCGCCGTCGAAAAATTCGCCGAGGCGATGACAGCGCTGTCGACGCTCCGCGCCCCCATCGACGCCTTTTTCGACAAGGTGACGGTCAACGCCGACGACCCCGCCTTGCGCGCGAACCGGCTAGCGCTTCTGCAGCGGTTTACGGCGGCGACGGCGACGGTTGCGGATTTGTCGAAGCTTGAAGGCTGACGGGCTTACCGGAAGAACGTCGTCTCGGCCCCGGTGAACGCCCAAGGCTCTTCGAGGTCGATGCAGGAGGAGACAGGGCGCGCTTCGATCTTCATCAGCGGCGGCCCGTTCTCGCCCGCTTCCATCGCAAGGAGCAGGACCGCGTCGATCCGTGGGCCGACGAAATTCGCGCGAAGGCCCTGATAGCAGACGACATCGCCCGCCTTCACTTCGTCGAAGGGGGGATTGATGCGCCCGTCGCCGCGCTCGAAGGTCAGGAAATCGCGCGCCGCCGCCGCCCGCTCTTCTTCGAGCGGCTGGGCGAGCGCCACCATGTCGGGGTTGAGCGATTTGACACGGCCATGCAGGGCGAGGATGAGCCGTTCGGGGTCGATGGAATCGGGGGCGAGGGCGATCGCGCTCACCTTGTCGGTACGCCCGTTATGCGAGGCGTCGGTGAACCAGGCGCCTTGCGCGCGGCCCGGAATGTCGACAAGCGCGGTGCGGCAGGCGTCGGCGCCCTTCGCCGCGCGCATGCCCCAGGCGTCGCCGAGCTTTTCCTTCCAACCGGCCGCAATGCCGGCCGGCAGGTAATCTAGTGGGCACTGGATACGCGTCGCGTCGGTCGCGAGCGCTGCGAGCACCTTGGGCGGCGCTGAAATCGCCGACGCGACGGCGTAGGTATTGGTGACGTAGCGCTCCGGCCGGTCGAGCGCGGCGGGCGCCTTTCTTTTGTCTTCGAGAAGCACGTCGAAGCCGTCCGCCCGGCCGATCGTGTCGCCCTTTTTGACCTTGACGCGCGCCGCCATGGCGAGCCGGTCAGGACCGCCGATCTCGCTCATGGCGCTCAGGCCGCCGGCCCGCCGCAACAAATCCGTGTCGATCGCATCAAGATCATCATAGACAAGCCTGACCTTGTCGCAGAGGGCGAGATGCACGCTCCAGCTTTCGCGTGCCGCCGCGCCGCTCTCATCGCGGGAAAGACGTCGCTCAAGCGCGACGACTTCGGCCTTGGCGGGGGCGAGCGCGTCGGTCATGCGGCGCTCAAAAATCGACTGGCCCTTCTTGGTGTTGAGCCGGACCGCCGGCGCCGGCAGCGCTTCGCCAGGCGCCGTCACTCCGCCAAGCGGCGAGATCGAGAGAATGTCGTCTATCGGCGCGAAGCCCGCGTCGAGAAGTGCGGCGCCCGCCGGGCAGGGACGGTCGCCGAGCGGAACGTCAGGGCCGCCGATCGCGGCGACGCGCGCGGCTGCATCCTTGCCGCCTGACGGATTAGCGATCGCCAGCCCCAAGAGCCCAGCCGCGGACAAAGCTGCCGCAAGACGCAAATAGTACTCAGACATGATGGGCGTCCTGACCCCCGGAAGAGGTCCCCCAAGCCGCGGCGCTAGTCGGGCGATAAAATCGCGCGACCGGCGACGCGGAGTCAATCAATCGCGGGGGCCGGGAGGGGGTTTCCCGCCGGGGCCGTGGCCTCAGGGACGCAGAACGTGCGCTCTATGGGTCGGCTCGACAGCCGGCGGGGCTTCCGGAATAAAGGCGGTGTCAAGCGAAGGGGTCAGGGGTCATGGTTAAATGGCGCGGGCGCGAAGGCAGCCGCAATGTCGAGGACCGTCGCGGCGCCGCGGCGGCGGGTCTCTCCGGCCTTGCGATCCTGATCCTGCGGTTTGTGTTCAGCCGCTGGGGCATCGGCGGCGTCGTCGTCCTCGTCGGCGGATTTTTCGCGTTGCAGGTGGTCGGCATCAATCCGCTCGCGCTGCTCGAAGGGCGGCCGGCCTCCGGTCAGTATCAGGCCTCCCCGGCGGATCAGGAGGCGTTCGAATTTTCGTCGGTCGTGCTCGCAGAAACGGAAAAGGTCTGGTCCGAGATTTTCGCTCAGAACGGCCAGCAATATCCGGCGCCGGTGATGGTCATCTACACGGACCAGACCGAGACGGCCTGTGGCAGGGGATCTGCGGCGGCGGGGCCGTTTTATTGTCCGGGCGACCGCAAGGTCTATCTCGACACGCGATTTTTCAACGAACTGAAATCCCGCTTCGGCGCGCCCGGCGATTTCGCGGCGGCTTATGTCATCGCGCATGAAGTGGGCCACCATGTGCAGACGATCACCGGCGTCGCCGATCAGGTGCGGGAGGCGCAGTCACGCGCCAGCCAGTCGGCGGCAAACGGTTTGCAGGTGATGATGGAGCTGCAGGCGGACTGCTATGCGGGCCTCTGGGCGCACAAGGCCGAACGCGCGTCCGGCATCCTTGACGAAGGCGACATCGAGGAAGCGCTGCAAGCGGCGGCGGCGATCGGCGACGACACGCTGCAGCGGAACGCCGGCCGGCGAGTCTCGAAGGAAAGCTTCACCCACGGCTCGTCAGAGCAGCGCGTGCGCTGGTTCATGCAAGGGTTTCAGACCGGCGACGTCAATTCTTGCGACACGTTCAGCGCACGAAATCTTTAAGACGGGTGGTTGCCTAATTGACCAGCCGGCGCTCGTGCGGGCTGTCGAGCGAGAAGGCGGGGATCTCGACGTCGAACCGCGCGCCGTCTTCCGTTTCCATGCCGTATCGTCCGACCATGATGCCGGATGGGGTCGAGAGCGGCGCGCCCGACGTATATTCATAGCCCTCGCCGGGGCGGATGACGGGCTGTTCGCCGACGACGCCGACGCCCTTCACTTCTTCGGTCATCCCCTTGGCGTTGGTGATGAGCCAGTGCCGCGTCTTCAGGCGCACGCTCTCGGACGAACCGTTGTGAATGCGCACGGTGTAGGACCAGACGAAGAGCCCGTCGGAGGGATCGGACTGCCGGTCGAGGAATGTCGGCTTCACGCTGACGCGGATGCCCTTCGTCGTTCGCTCATATTTCGTCTTGCCGCCCATGACGATCCCCGAAGACTTCTCGCGCCCGCCGATCATCGTCAGGTTAGCGGGCGTGCGCGCGTCGCGCCAGCCGATAATGCCGCTGAAAGTCATTCGCCCGACGCGGGCGCCTTGACGCAACTCCCCGGAGAGGCTTCACGCTCCACCCATCGTAATCGGGGAAATTTCGCGCGATGGGCGTCCTTAACGCCGCACAGATCGAAGCCGAGATCGCGCGCGGCGCCGTCATTCTCGCGCGCGCTGCGGGGCCGAAGCAGGTTCAACCGGCTTCGATCGACCTGACGCTCGGCCGGCGCGGCTGGCGCGTGCGCGCGTCTTTCCTTCCTCCGCCGGGAAAGCGCGTCACGGAGCGGCTCACCGACGGGCTGATGATGCAGGAGATCGACCTCTCCCGCGGGGCCGTCCTTGAGCGCGGCTGCGTCTATCTCGTCGAACTCGCCGAAAGCCTCGCGCTGACGCCCGATATCGCGGCGGGCGCCAACCCCAAAAGCTCTACGGGCCGCATCGACGTGTTCGTCCGCCTCGTCGCGGACGCGGGCGCGGGACGGCGCGTCGCCTTCGACGAGGTTCCTGCGGGCTATAAGGGGCCGCTCTATGCGGAAATCAGCCCACGGACGTTTTCGATCCTCGTGCGCGAAGGGTCGAGCCTCAACCAGCTTCGCCTGAAACGCGGCGCCCCGAGGCTTTCGGACGGCGATCTCGCCGCGCTCCACGCCGCCGAACCGCTGATCGAGGGACCTGCAGACATCGACGGCGGCCTCGGCCTCAGCGTCGACCTGCGGCCCGGCGCAGGCCCCGTCGGCTGGCGCGCGCGCCGGCACGCGGCGCTCATTGACGTCGACCGGACGGGCGCGCTCGATCCGGATGATTTTTTCGAAGCGATCCCGGCGCCGCGATCGGGCTTCATCATTCTCGACCCGGATGAATTTTACATCCTCGCCTCGCGCGAAGCGCTCGCCGTGCCGCCCGACTACGCCGCCGAGATGACGCCGATCAGTCCCGGCCTTGGCGAGTTTCGCGTGCACTATGCAGGGTTCTTCGACCCCGGATTCGGGTGGAAAGCGCCGAGCCGCGCCGTTCTTGAAGTCAGAAGCCACGACGCCGCCTTCGTCCTCGAGCACGGCCAGCTCGTCGCGCGCCTCGTCTATGAGAAGATGGCGGCGCGCCCCGCAAAGCTCTATGGTGAAGGCGTCCTCTCCAACTATCAGGGGCAGGGCCTCAAACTGTCGAAGCACTTTCGTTGAGTACGCCGATGATCGAAGTCCTCGCCGCACTAGTTCTTCAAGCGGGCGACACGCCCGAAACGCGCCGGATCGACCCTTACCTTCTGTGCGTCTGCCCCGATGATTCCGGCGCGGAGACGATCGAGTTCACCGGATTTGCGAGCGACGCAGAGATGATCCTCGGCGAAGACGGGCGTTCGGCTGCGCCGCGCCAGGCGACGATTTTCCGCCTCGACAAGGGGCCCAAGGACCTCAAATCGCCGGTCAAAGTCTGGCACCTGACGAAGCCCGAAAAATGCGGCGTCTCCTTCGCCTATGGGCGCCGCTACAACGTCGTCGCGGTGAAGAAGGGCGACGAGATCGAAACGAACTGGTGCCTGATGGGCAAGCCGCGTTGACGGCGCAACAAAGGGGGGAGCGAAAATGGTCGAAGCATTCGCGCTTGCCGCTGCGGCGGCGCTCGCAGTCGGTTCCGTCGCATCAGCGCAGTCCGAGAGCTTCTGTTCGATGGCGCTCTCGCAAATCGAGAGCGATCCGATTTCGGCGATCGATTTGATTTCATCCGCGCCATCTCCTGATTGGGAATGCGCTGGCGGGGAATCTGAGGCGAATCTCCTTGCAGCTTACGCCTACTATAAGAGCTCCGGGAGTTCTCGTGAGTTTGACGCGCTTCGGGGGGCCGTACGCGATTACGACAAGTCCGGGGCCGGTCCTTCCAGGGTGCTTGGCCTCGCCCTGATTGAAGTCGCAACGCGCCAGCTTGCCGAAGGCAATGAGCGGGCGCTTCGGACAGCAGAGCGTGCGGAGGATGTTCTAGTCGCGTCTGCGCCCGAAGACGACGGCGCACGCGCCCGGGCGATCCTTGCGCAAAGCGCGGCGACCCTCATAAAGCAGCCAAATTTCGCGTCGGACCTTATTGAGGCTTTCGACCGCGCCTCACGCGCCCGCAGCCTTTTCGGGGATGCGACGGCTGCTTCCAGTTCCGATCATCTTGAAGCGGTCGCATGGCAGGCGGCGATACTGGGGGTAATAGCCGGAAATCGGCGCGCCAAGATCGATGAGGCGGCAGCTTCATCGGCGCTCGCTGTCGCGCCCGCCTCGTGCGACGCCGCATGGGATCGGAGCGCGCTTTCGAGCGCCAATCGGCGCGTGTCATGGTCCGGCAGCATGATGAGCGGCGGCGGATTTTTGGGCGTCGTTGCGGTAGTCGATGCGGCCGAAGACGGAACGGCTGTTCTGGCCCGGATCGCCGGCGAGGCCCGCTTGCCGTCGATTGATCCGGTTCACGAAGCAAAGTTGCGGTCCCGGGACAAAGCGGTTCGAAACGCCCTGAAGCGCTGGCGACTTTCAGACGGTGCGGCCGCAGAGTGCCGAAGCGGCGTTCTCGCGCCGCTTGGGGTTTATATTCGCGAAAGTGGCGGCGCCGGCGCGATCTTGAACGACTGGCCGCTCAACTACACGCCCTCAGAGTGATCGGCGGCATGGTCCGGCAGCGGCGTCATCAGCGCTTCCCAAAAACCACGCTCAAATTGTTCGCCGGCATTTCAATGATTTCTTCGAGCGCCAGACCGGCTGCAGCGGCGAGGGGCGCGATCTCAAGATCGAGATCGCGCACGCCCCAACGCGGATCGCGCGCCTTCAGCGAATCGTCAAAATCCGAGTTTGACGGCGCGGTATGCGCGCCCTTCCGCTTGAACGGCCCGTAGAGAAACAGCTTGCCGCAGGGCCGCAACAGCCGCCCGGCGCCGGCGATGAGCCCTTCTGCGGCGTTGAACGGCGCGATGTGGATCATGTTGATGGAAACGACGCCGTCGACAAGGTCGATGTTTTTGTCCCAACCGGCGGACGTCACGTCGATCGCGTGCGGGGCGGCGACATTCGGGAGCGAGAGATGCTCAGCCCACGCCGCAATCGACGCGCGCGAGGCGGCGTCGGGATCGCCAGGGCGCCACGCGAGGCCGGGCGCCGCCGCGGCGATGTGAACGGCGTGTTCGCCGGTGCCGGAGCCTATCTCAAGGATGACGCCGCTGTGAGGCATGACCCTTTGGAACACTTCGCGAATCGGATCGCGATTGCGCGCCGCAGACGGCGAGAAAAGCCGCCGCTTCTCCCGCCCGCGCTCCTCAAGGGCGATTTCCTTCTCAGCCGTCATGAGCAGCTTGCGCCGCCGAGCACGCAAAAGCGCGAGCAATGCGGATGGTTTAGACGCACGGGGCGGGCCGCGTCCGCCAACGTGGCGCCGAGCTCGAACTGGAAATCGTCGACGATGAGCGTGCAGGCGAGCACGGCGGGCGCCGCCGCGCCCTTCCGTTTCACGATCATGCGCGAAGACGCGCACATCACGCTGTCAGGCTTCTTTTTCAGGATGCCCCAGCAGGCTTCGGTGATTTCCGGCGTGTCGAGCTTTGCGTCCATTTCAGGGAAGATCACCAACGCGGCACGATCGCCCGCGTCGATCGGCAAGCCATGCGCGGCGAACAGGCGAGCGTAAGCCGCGCGCGCGGCGCCGTCCGACTCATCGGCATGTCTGCGGCCTGCGACAGCGAGATGGACGCCGTCCGCGGCGAAAGCTTTGAGGCCCGCGATTGTCGTTTCAAAGGCGCCGGCGCCGCGTTCGGCGTCGTGGAGGCCGCTCGTGTGATGATCGAGACTGACGCGCAAGGTGAGACGCGCGCCATGGGCGTCTGCGAGGCGCTTCATGGCGGCGCGCGGGGAAGGGCGCATCGCCGGACGCATCGCGTTCGTCAGGATGAGAACGTGGAAACCGGCGTTAAGCGCGTCTTCCGCCATGCCGGCGAGGTCGGGATTCAAGAATGGCTCGCCGCCGGTGAAGCCGATCTCTTCCGCGCCCATCGCGGCTGCTTCGTTGAGAAAAGGACGGAGCTCGGGACGGCTGAAATACGCGAGTCGGTCATTCGTCGGCGAGCTTTCAATGTAACAGGACCTGCACTCGATGTTGCAGAGCGTGCCGGTGTTGACCCACAAGGTTTGCAGACGGCCGAACGGAACAGCGGCGCGCGGCTCGCCCTTCTGGGTCGTCAGCGGATCAATGAATTTTCCAGGCGCGAGCGGTGGTGCGAGCATTAACTTTTCAAGTTGGCGAACGATCGCAACGGATAAGAAAAAGCCCGCCCGCGCAAGCGCCGACGGGCCAACCGAGCGATCACTTTCCGATCAGTCGTCCTTGCCGATCGGCGCGCCCCAGACGGCGTCGTCCTCATAGGTCGGCGCCGGCGGCAACGCCGGCTGGCCATAGCCGCCGGCCTCAGGTTGCGGCTGCGCCGGCGGCAGGGCCTGCGGCGCTAGAGGGTCGGCGGCGGTCGCCGGCGACGGCGTCGCCGGGGCCAGCAGCGCGGGCGTGTCGCGATTGGCGAGCCGCCACGCGGCCGTCTGAAGATTGGCGGAGGCGGGGTTGTAGATGTCGCCGCGAAAGACGATGTCGCCGCCGCGCACGTCGGCGTTGTAATAGGCGCGGTTGAGATCTTGCCGCGTCTTTACGACCGCGCCTTCAAGGCTGAGACCGCCATAGAGCCCGCGCGACCGCGAAAAGGCGAGAATGTCCGTGGTCTGAGCTTTCGCCCCTGCGCCGATCGGGCCCGCGGCGATCGAAGCGTCGGCGCCGAGCTTGAACGAGGTCGAGAGCAGGCGCTCCATGCCGCGCTGGGTCATCACGAGGAGGACGATTTCGGAGAACTCCGCGCCCGCCTGAAATCCGAACGAAGCCGAGCCGATCGTGTAGAAAGCGGGCTGCGACCAGGTGTTGTCCTTGTTGCGCGCGATCATCACGGCGTTGCCGCCCGAGCCGCCGAAGATGAAGCCGGCCCGGATCGAGCGCGGCACGACGACGATCGCTTTCGCGTCGTCGGCAAGGCTCCACATCGGTTCGAAGGCGCTGTCGGCGCTGAAGTAGGCGAGCGTCTCGGCGGCGCGATCGACGAGGTCGATGGCGCTGTCGCGCTTGTCGGCGGCGGCGGGCGATGCGCCGAGCGCCATAGCCGCGAAGACCGCGAGCGCCGCCTTTTTGATCCCATTCATCATCGAGAACTCCTTCCGCTGCGACCCGACGACCGCATCGATGCTGTCCCGGCCTTGCCTCGCACGAAAATCCGGCGAAGCTGGGGCGTCCTCGTAAACTCTTGGAGAGGTTTGCGGCGCCAGTCGAGCGTTTCGGCCCTCAAATTTTCTCCACCCGGCGCAATTCCGCGCCGCCTTGACAGGTCCCCGCGCGGAGCGCCATCACCCGTCGCGCAGGCGGGCATGATGTAGTGGTAGCCTGTCAGCTTCCCAAGCTGATCGTGCGGGTTCGATTCCCGCTGCCCGCTCCAGTCACAAAAGCCGGATTGTTTACTGGCCTTCGCTCGGCGCGGGCGCGGCCTCCGCCGGCGCTTCGGCTGCTGCGGCGCCGTCAGCAGGCGCGGCCTCGGCAGGCGCGGCTGCCGTCGGCAGCGGCAGGGGCGTATCGGAGAGCGTGTTGAGATAGGCGACGATCTGGGCGCGATGTTCCGGATTGGGGAATTTCTGCACCATGGCCGTTCCAGGCATGTAGGCCTGCGAATTTTCAAGATAGGCCTGAAGCCGCTCGAAATCCCAGACCCCGCCTGCTTGCCGGAGCGCGCTTGTATAGTTGAACCCTTCGTGGCCGCCGACCGGGCGTCCGACAACGCCCCAGAGATTGGGCCCTGTGCCGTTGGCGCCGCCTTTTTCGAGCGTGTGGCAGGACTTGCAAAGGCGCGCCTTTTTCTCCCCAGCGCTGACATCCGCCGTTGCGAGAAGAGTCGCGAAATCAGCCTGTTCGCCGCCCTCCGCGTTGCTTGAGCCTGCTTCGGTTGCAAAGGCGATGGGATATTGCGGGAAGGGGTGGCCCTCGGCGTGATCGGCCTCGTGATGGCCCCCGCGCAGCGCCGCTGCAAGTTGGGGAAGTCCGAAAAAGATCAAAAGCGCCGACAGGGCGGCTCCGGCGAGCTTATTGAAAAACAGCGGATCTTTCATGGGACGGCCTTCCGGCGGCGGTAATTCGGCGCGGCTTGTACCGACGCTCAAGGGCGGGCGCAACAAGGCCGCCCGCCGGCGCAGCGCGGCCTAACGGCGCGGGGCTTGCTTGCCCCTGGCGCGCGGCTCCGGCAAGGAACGCGGCCGATCAACAAGGACGCGGGTTAAATGGCAAAGGCGGGCAAGGTCGTGTTCCAGGGGGAGCCGGGCGCCTATTCGCACCTCGCCTGCGAGATCTTCGCGCCCGAGTTCGACCCCGTTCCCTGTCCGACCTTTGAGGAGGCGCTCGCCGCGGTCCGCGAGGGGCGCGCGGAGCGGGCGATGCTGCCCGTCGAAAACTCGCTCGCGGGCCGCGTCGCCGACATTCACCACCTGCTCCCTGAATCCGACCTCAACATCGTCGGCGAGCATTTCTTCGCGATCCGGCATCAGCTCCTGGGCCTCAAGGGGGCCAAGCTTTCCGATATCCGCGTCGTCAAAAGCCATGCGATGGCGCTCGGCCAGGTGCGCGCGCTCCTCGCCCGGCCCGGCATCCGCGCCGAAATTGCGGGCGACACGGCGGGCGCGGCGCGCGCGCTCAGCGAAAGCGGCAAGCCGCACGAAGCCGTGATCGCCTCTGCAAAGGCCGCCGAGCTTTACGGCCTCGACATTCTCGAAGCGAATGTCGAGGACGCCGGCCACAACACGACGCGTTTCCTCGTGATGGCGAAGGAAGCGATCGACCCCAAGATCGCCGACCCGAAGTTTTCGGGGCCCATCGTCACCACTTTCGTCTTTCAGGTGAGGAACATTCCCGCCGCGCTCTACAAGGCGCTCGGCGGCTTTGCGACCAACGGCGTCAACATGACGAAGCTGGAAAGCTACATGCAGGGCGGCTCATTTGCGGCGACGCTGTTCTACGCCGACATCGAAGGCCACCCCGACGACGCGAATGTGCGCCTCGCGCTTGAGGAGCTGTCGTTCTTCTCGACGCGGTTCAAATTGCTCGGCGTCTATCCGGCGGCGCGGGCGCGTTAGCATACCGCCCAGCGCTCGATCAGCCTTCTGGCGATCGTGAAGCGCGGCGGCAGGCGCAGGTCTTCGCGCTTTTCGCCTTCGATCAGCCTGCGGATGACATCTCGCTCGACCCAGCGCGCCTCCTCGATTTCCCGGCGGTCGAGCGTCAGCGAGCGGTCCTTCGCATCGGCGATGAAACCCATCATCAGCGAAGACGGGAACGGCCAAGGCTGCGAAAACTGATATCGAACATTGTCGATGACGCAGCCCGCTTCCTCACGCAATTCGCGGACTGCGCAGGCCTCCGGCGTTTCGCACGCCTCGACGAACCCGGCGAGCGCCGACAGAAACCCTGGCGGGAACTGCGGACTGCGCCCCAGAAGGCAGGCGTCTTCATGCGTCGCCAGCACGATCGCCACAGGGTCGGAACGCGGGAAATGCTCGGCGGCGCAAGATCCGCACTGACGTTTGGCGCCGCCGTCTTTCATTTGCGTCGGCGCTCCGCATACGGCGCAATGAAGGTGGCGCCGATGCCAGTCCATCAGCCAGCGCGCCTCGCCCGCGACGGCGAGATCGTCGGGCGGCAGAGCGCCCGCCGCCTCGCGCAGCGGCATATAGGTCCCAAGGTCCGCTAAGGGCGCAGACTGCGGCGCCGGCGCGGCGGAGGCGTCGACCGCGAAACAGGCGGCGCCGTTCAAGAGCCCGAGGAAAATGCGGCGCGCATCCGCTGGAAAGCTCGCGAGCGCCGAGACGCCGAGAAAAGCGAGACGCTCGCCGCGCACCAGAGGATCGCCGCGCCATAGCGGCAGGACGAGCGTTGACGGATCATCGAGCCGCGCGGCGATCCACGCGGGATCGGCGCGCGCGTCCGACGCGCGGTCGAGCGGTTCATGCGAGAAGAGAACGGCGGCGTCAGAAAGGTCCATGGCGAGCGCATTTAGGGCGAAGCGTCAGGGCCGCGCCAGCGCGTCTTGCATTCACGCGCCCGAGCGAGGATAAGCGCCCCCGGAAGGCTGGCGGACGGACCCCTCGCCAACCCGGTCAGGTCCGAAAGGAAGCAGCCGTAACGAGTTTCGGCCCGGGTCGTTTCAGCCTTCCACATTTCCCTCGCATTCGTCCTTGCCGTCGCCGCGCTTGGGGCGGTAAGCCGAAGGAATGTCCTCTTCGCCCTATCAGGTCCTCGCGCGGAAATACCGGCCGCAATCCTTCGACGACCTCATCGGCCATACGGCGATGGTGCGCACGCTCCGGAACGCCTTCGCGACGGGGCGCATCGCCCATGCTTATGTGCTGACGGGCGTTCGCGGCGTCGGCAAGACGACGACGGCGCGCATTCTTGCGCGCGCGCTCAACTATGTCGGGCCGAACGGGGAAAATAACGGCCCGACGGTCGATCTTCCTGTTGAAGGCCGGCATTGCCGCGCCATCGCGGAAAGCCGTCATCCGGACGTCTTTGAAATGGACGCGGCCTCGCGCACCGGCGTCGGCGACATCCGCGAGCTGATCGAGGGCG
>CAZOEB010000007.1:0-58394 GCA_964578685.1 uncultured Caulobacterales bacterium | reverse complement strand
CCGCCGCCCCGCATGATTCCGTCACCCCGGACGGCGCAGCCGATCCGGGGTCCACGCCGCCGCACGCGCTGAAAGATGGACCCCGGGTTCGTCGCTGCGCGACGCCCCGGGGTTACGGGGATGAGTGGGGCGATATAGGGGTTGAGAAAATGGCGCGAGTGACGGGACTTGAACCCGCGGCCTCCGGCGTGACAGGCCGGCGCTCTAACCAACTGAGCTACACCCGCGAATGGCGCTGATGACGCCAAGGCGAGCGGGCTTAGCCGGGGGCTTGGCCCCGGTCAAGGGAAAGCGCCGGGCGACTTCGCCTTAAAGCCTTTCGGGACCCACCCTGATGACGGCCTTGCCGAAATTCTCCCCATGGAAGAGGCCGATGAAGGCGGCCGGCGCCGCGGCGAGGCCCTCATAAACGGACTCGCGGAACTTGATCTTTCCGGCCGCCAGCAGCGGGGCGACTTCCGCCGCGAATTGCGGCGCGAGGTGGAGATAGATCGACACGATGAAGCCCTGCGCGAGGGCGCTGCGCCCGATGAGGTTGATGAGGTTCGGCGGTCCCGGCTCGGGTTCTGCGTTGTTGTACATCGAGATCATGCCGCAGAGCGCGATGCGCGCGCCCATGGCGATGCAGTTGAGCGCGGCCTCAAGGTGCATGCCGCCGACATTCTCAAAATAGCAGTGGACCCCGTCCGGCGCCGCGGCGGCGAGCGCCTTTGTGAGCGCGGCCGCGTCCTTGTAGTCGCGATAATTGAGGGCGACGTCGCAGCCGCCTTCCTTCAGCAGCCAGTCGCACTTCTCCTTCGAACCCGCCGAGCCGATGACGCGCGCGCCCTTGTGCTTTGCAAGCTGGCAGACGAGCGAGCCGACCGCGCCGGCGGCGCCCGAAACAAAAACGGTTTCGCCGGGGTTCGGCTTCATGATCTGCGTGAGGCCCGCCCAGGCGGTGAGACCCGGCATGCCGAGCACGCCGAGATAGGCGGACAAGGGCGCGAGCTTCGGATCGACCTTCTGCAGCCCCGCCCCGCTCGACACGGAATATTCCTTCCAGCCGCCCTGAAAGGCGACGACATAGTCGCCGTGATGAAAGTCCGGATGGCGGCTCTCTACGACTTCGCTCACGGCGCCGCCGTCGAGGGGCTCCGTCAGGGAAAAGGGCGGGATGTAGCTTTTGACGTCCGCCCGCATGCGCCCGCGCATGTAAGGGTCGACCGACATCCAGACGGTGCGCAACAGGACCTCGCCATCGCGAATCGGGCCGACCTCAAGCGTCTTCGTGACGAAATCGTCCGCGCGCGGAAGGCCTTGCGGATAGGCCTTGAGGAATATCGCCTTTGACTGAATCGGCATCGGGGCCTCTCTCTGGCTTGCTCGCGGCGAGTTTACCGCCGGCGGCCGCCCGCACAACCGCTTGCCGCAGCAAAGCCTTAATTGCGGGACTTTCCGCCGTAATTGCGCCCGAAGCGCCTCGAATATCGTCCTCATGAAAGGAAGGCTGCGGAGCCGAGTGTTGCGTACCCGTTAGGAGAGGCGGCCGCACTTAAGGAGGGTCACCATGAAGATGATGCTTGTAGGACTTGGCGCGCTCGGCCTCTTGGCGACAGGTTGCCAGTCGACCGGCGAAGGCGCGCTTTACGGCGCGGCGCTCGGCGCGGCCGGCGGCGCGGTCGCCGGCGAAATTTTCGCAGGCTCGCCGGGCCGCGGGGCGGCCTATGGCGCGCTCATTGGCGCCGCGCTCGGCGCCTATGAAGGCTGCTCGCGCGCCGGCACTTGCTGGGGCCGCGCCCGTGACCACGGCCGTCGCCGTTATGACCGCTATTCGGATCGCTACTACTATGACGATCCCTGCTACGGCGACAGCTATTGGGAGGACGGCCGCTTCCGCAGCTATGGGCCGAAAGGCTATCGCGGCCGCTGCTGATCAAATTGGGGGAGACTAGTTGCGTACCGGAGGCCCGCGCCGGCGACGGCGCGGGTTTTCTCATGCGCGCGGAAGTTCCGGCGCCGCGGCTTTTTTCTTCTTGGCCTTGCCGAGCCGGCTGATCGCGATCAGCGTCATTGTCGGCACGAAGGCGTCCGCCTGCCCGGTCGGGTCGGCGATTTCCCACAGGGCGAAGAGCCCCGCCCAGCCCCACATCGCGACCGCCGCCGCCGCCAGGAAAGCGTCGAAGGCGATCTCGAAGCCGGGAATGCGCCCGATCGTGAGGTCGAGAACGTCGAGCACGACCGATATGAGGAGCTTGGCTGCGTCCGACTTCATCATGCGGCGATCTTTCCTGCAGTTTTAGTCCGTTCACGGACGAAGGCGCCGGTCGTTTCGAGCCCCGCCTTCGCTTCCGGAAAGAGCGGATAGAAGAGCGGCCAGACATGGCAGAGCCCCTCGCCCGGCTCGAAGCGCACGCTGACGCCGGCGGCCTTCGCTTTTTCGACGGCGCGGCGCGCGTCGTCGAACAGCATCTCGTCCCGGCTTGCGAGCACGAGAAGCGGCGGCAGGCCGTGGAAGTCGCCGTAAAGGGGCGAGACGCGCGGGTCCTTGAGGTCGAGCGCGCCCGCATATTTCTTGCCGCTCTCGCGGATCGAGGTCTCGTTGAACATGGCGTCGGCGCGGGCGTTCGACGCAACCGTCGCGCCCGTCGCTGCGAGATCGGTCCAGGGCGAATAGAAGAAAGCCCCCGCCGGCATCGGGCGTCCTCGCTGGCGGAGCGCCTGCAAGGTCGCGAGCGCAAGGCCGCCGCCCGCGGAATCGCCGCCGAGGACGATGCGCGCCGGCGGCGTCCTCGCCGTCAGCCAATCATAGGCGGCGAGCGCATCCTCGATCGCCGCCGGGCACGGATGCTCGGGCGCAAGGCGGTAGTCGAGCGAAAAGAGATCGGCCCCCGCGATCGCCGCCATCGGCATCGTCATCGACCGATAGAGCCCGGTCGATCCGAAAATATAGCCGCCGCCATGCATGTAGAAGATGACAGGCTTCGGTCCGCCGCCCGCCGGTCGCTGCCACTCGCCTTTGACGGCGCCCTCAGCGACCGGTTCGATCGTCACGTCCTTCGGATAGATCGGGATGCGGCGCGCCTCGAAATAGCGGCGCAGCGCCGGCGCCTCGATGAGATGGAGAGGCTTTTTCTTCATGGTGAGGCGCAAATAGCGGTTGGCGAGCTGCGCTCTGAGGCTGGTCATTCCCGCGGTCTCCCGGTCCCCCAATGGATACCGGCTGGCGCCGCCGCCCGCCAGCGCGCTGAACCGTCCGGCGAGGCCGGGCGTATCCCCAACGAATTCAGTCGGAATCAGAGATGCAGTTTCTCGCCGCCTATGCCGGCGCGGCCGTCGCCTTCGTCATCTTGGACGCCATCTGGCTCGGGACGGTCGCCAAAAGCTTCTACTTCACGCAGCTCGCGGGGCTTCTCCGCGAGAAGCCGGATCTCCGCGTCGCAGCGGCGTTCTATGTCATTTATGTCGCCGGGATCGTCTATTTCGCGGTGACGCCGGCGCTGAACAGCGGCGGAATGACGCGCGCGCTGATGAACGGCGCCATGCTCGGCTTTCTCGCCTACGCGACCTATGACGCGACGAACCTTGCGACCCTCAAAGGCTATCCGGCGATCGTCGCCGTCGTCGATGTCGTCTGGGGCGCGTTCCTGACTGGAACTGCGGCGGCGGCCGGCTATTTCGCCGCGTCGCGTTTCGTCAGCTGACGTTCGCTGATTTCCGAAGCGTCTGATCGATCCGTCCGAACACGGAATGATGGCGCGCGTCGCGCATCTCGATCTCGACGCGGTCGC
Source organism: uncultured Caulobacterales bacterium (assembly GCA_964578685.1). Taxonomy (GTDB): domain Bacteria; phylum Pseudomonadota; class Alphaproteobacteria; order Caulobacterales; family Parvularculaceae; genus Amphiplicatus. The sequence continues at coordinate 54,624 of CAZOEB010000007.1, read as the reverse complement.
CGAACTTCATGAACGGCGTTGAAGGTTTTCCAGTCGCGATCGTCTCAACCATCCGCTGCTCGGCGATGCAGGAATAGCCCGCGCCGCCTTCGCTGACCGGCTTGCCGGGACCGCCGTCAGCGCCCTTGTTCGACACCGTGCCGGAGCCGATGATCGAGCCCGCGGCGAGCGGCCTCGTCTTGGCGGCATGCGCGATGAGCCGGCCGAAGTCGAACGTCATGTCGACGCCCGCATCGGCGCGCCCGAAGGGCCTGCCGTTGAGCGTCACCATCAGCGGCAGATGCAGCCTGCCGCCGCGCCACGCCTCGCCCAGCGCGTCGGGCGTCACGGCGCAGGGACTGAACGCCGACGACGGCTTCGACTGGAAAAACCCGAAGCCCTTCGCAAGCTCGTCGGGAATGAGGCCGCGCAAGGAGACGTCATTGACCAGCATGACGAGGCGCACAAACCCTAACGCATCCTCCGCCGGAACGCCCATCGGCACGTCGCCGGTGACGACCGCGACCTCCGCCTCGAAATCGACGCCCAACGCTTCATCCTCGGGGAAGACAATATCGTCGCGCGGTCCAAGAAAGGAATCGGAGCCCCCCTGATACATCAGGGGATCGGTCCAGAAGCTCCCCGGCATTTCCGCCCCGCGCGCTTTCCTGACCAGCTCCACATGGTTCACATAGGCCGAACCGTCCGCCCATTGATAGGCGCGGGGGAGCGGCGAAGCGCAGTCGCGCTCGTGAAACCGCTCGACAGGCGCGGCGCCGACTTCAAGGCTGTGCGAGAGTTCGCGCAAATGCGGTTCGGCATGGCCCCAGTCGTCGAGCGCAGCCTGCAAGGTCGGCGCGATGCGCGTCGCATCCGTGAAGCGCGTCAGGTCCTCCGACACGATGACGAGTCGCCCGTCGCGGCCGTGTTTCAGCGAGGCGAGTTTCATTCCTGTTCCCGTCGATCGATGACTTCATAATGGGCGGAGCGCCCGTCGAAACGCTTCAACACCTTTTGCGCCGCCGGCGGCACATGCGCAACTTCGTAGTCGTCGCCCGTAAAGCGTTTCACATGGTCGAGACTTTCAAACCACATCATGGTCGCGAACTCGACCTCGTCGCCGACATCCCGGCGCATGAGGTCGATGCTGATGAAGCCCGGGATCCTGCGCGCCTCGATCCCGGGTATGACCTCGCCGCGCACCACCTTTTCATAAGCGGCGGCGTTTTCCCGTGTGGTCCAGCCTCTCCAATACCGGCAGATCACGGCCGCCTTCGCTCCCTTCGTCCTATAGCTTCGTTCCGCACCATGGGCAGCAGCGGATGATCACGACGTTCCGCTCCCCATCATGAACGATGAGCGCGAACTGGTTCAATCCCTCATGATAGGCGATGAGGCTGTCGGGGCAGTCGAACGGGTCGTCATGCGTCTTGCAGGTCATCTGCAAGGCCGCCTGCATGGACTCGCAGCAGAGCGAGGCGGGATCCGGGTGCTGGGTGCGGACGGTCACTCCGCCGCGTCCTTCGGCTTCCAGCTATCGACATAACCGGCGACCTCAACCCCCGCCGCTTCCTCGGCGACGTCTAGCGGGTCGCGGGTGTCGATCATCACGGCGTATTCGTCGGTCGCCGGCTTTTTGGGCGCCAGCATGTTTTTCAGCGCCTTCGGATGCGGCCCGTGCGTGAAGCCCGACGGGTGGAACGTCATCATGCCGGCGCGGATGTTGTCGCGGCTGAAGAAATCGCCCGCATGGTAGAAGAGGACCTCGTCGTAATCGTCATTGTTGTGAAAGAAGGGCACTTTGAGAGCGCCGGGGTCGGTCTCGAACGGGCGGGGCGCAAAGGTGCAGACGACGAAGCGGTCCGCGAGGAAGGTCGTGTGCGCCGAGGGCGGCACGTGATAGCGATGGCTCATCAGCGGCCGGATATGACGGACATTGATCCGCACCGGCGACAACTCGCCGTGCCAGCCGACGACGTCGAGCGGATTATAGGGGTAGGTCGCGACCGACACCGCGCCCCGCTTCTTGATCTCGACGCGGGTTTCGCGGTCGTCCGCCTGGTGCGCGCGGAAGGCGTCGTCGATCTTCGGCGCGTCGAACAGCGCGGGGTCGAAAATCGCATGCGGCCCCACGAGGCCCTTGTCGGGCAGCGTGTAGTGCGAGCCCGTCGCCTCGATCATCAGTACGCTGAGCGGCTTTGACGGCGACAGGCGCCACATCGTCCCGCGCGGCAGGACGACATAGTCCCCGGCCTCGACGCCGAGATGCCCGTAATCGCAGAAGAGATCGGCGGCGCCTTCGTGGATGAAGAGAAGCTGGTCGCCGTCGGCGTTGCGCGCGAGCGCGCCCATCGGCTGCGCGAGTTTCCAGAACCGCACTTCAGTCGCACGGTTATGGAGAACGCGGGGGCTCGCCCACGGCGATCCCTCAGCGGCGTTCATCGCCGCAAGGTCGAAGGCGCGCGGGCGCAAGGGACCCTCGAAATTCGACCAGCCGGTCGGCGGGCGCTTGTGGTGCAGGAACGCCGCGGGACCGAAAAACCCTTCCTTCGAAATCTCCCGCTCATAGGTGCCGGGCGGCAGGTCGGCATGCGCCTGGCGCGAGGCTTCGCCTTCGACCCGGGACGCGGAAATCCAGCGTTTCATGGGATGGTCCTTGAATTAGTAACAGATGTTACCAATTTGCGCGCCGCCATTCAACGGCTTTCCGGCAGGGCCGACTCGCGGCGTTTGGAATTGTAGAGCGGATGAGGGTCAGATGATCGAAAAAGTTGTCGAGCGGATCCTGTTCGCGGGGCGCTGGCTGATGGCGCCCTTCTATCTCGGCCTCATCGTGGCGCTCGCCGTCCTGTTCATCGAGTTCTTTGCGATCCTCTCGGGCTATGTCGGCAAAGCGGTCGGGTCGATCGCCGGGGGCGCGGCGTTCGGCGAGGAGGAAGCGATCCTCGGCGCGCTCTCGCTTATCGACATCACGCTGATGGGGAGCCTCATCCTGATCGTCATTTATTCCGGTTACGAGAATTTCGTGTCGCGCATCCGCACCGGCGAGCACGAAGACTGGCCGGACTGGATGACGAAAGTCGATTTCTCGCAGCTGAAACAGAAGCTCCTCGCCTCGATCGTGCTCATCTCCGGCGTGCAGCTCCTCAAGGCCTTCATGTCGCTCGAAAAGCTCTCCGACCGCGAACTGATGTGGCTTACCGGCATTCACCTCGCGCTCGTGTTCTCCGCGATCGCCTTCTCGATCGCCGACTGGCTGCAGGCGCGACAGGGGACGAAGGGGGAGTAGCGCTCCCGCGCCTGTGACGTCGCGGCGGACTTGCCCCGGCGGCGCCAGACCTCCATATCGCCAGTCGCGAAAGGCGTCCTTATGCGAACCAAGCTGTTGATTCTGGGGTCCGGCCCCGCCGGTCTCACCGCCGCGATTTACGCCGCGCGGGCCGGATTGAAGCCCGTCGTCGTCCACGGTCTCCAGCCCGGCGGGCAGATGACCATCACGACCGATGTCGAGAACTATCCGGGCTTTGCGGACGTCATCCAGGGCCCGTGGCTGATGGAGCAGATGCAGAAACAGGCGGAGCATGTCGGCGCCGAGTTCGTGAGCGACCTCATCGTCGATGTCGACCTGACGAAAAAGCCGATCGTCCTCAAGGGCGACAGCGGCGAGGTTTACGAAACGGACGCGCTTGTCATTTCGACGGGCGCGCAGGCGAAGTGGCTCGGCCTTCCGTCGGAGAAAAAGTTTCAGGGCTTCGGCGTTTCGGCCTGCGCGACGTGCGACGGGTTTTTCTATCGCGGCAAGGACGTCGTCGTCGTCGGCGGCGGCAATACGGCGGTTGAAGAGGCGCTCTATCTTTCCGGGCTCGCGAAGTCGGTGACGATCGTCCACCGCCGCGATCACTTCCGCGCGGAGAAGATCCTGCGGGACCGCCTGTTCGCCAAGCCGAATGTCGAGGTTGTCTGGGACCATCAGGTCGATGAAATTCTGGGGACGGACGATCCGCCCGGCGTCACGGGGGTTCGCCTCAAGAACGCAAAGACGGGCGCGACGCGCGAATTGAAAACCGACGGCGTTTTCATCGCCATCGGCCACAAGCCGGCGACCGAGCTCTTCGCCGGCAAGCTGCCGATGAAGGACAACGGCTATCTGATCGTGAAGCCGGGCTCGGTTTCGACGGAAATCCCCGGGGTCTATGCGGCGGGCGACGTCACCGACGATGTTTATCGGCAGGCCGTCACCGCCGCCGGCATGGGCTGCATGGCCGCGCTCGAAGCCGAGCGCTTCCTCGCAGGCCGCGAATTCGGCGCCGGACATTAGGAGGCCCCAATGACTGACATAAAGACCGCAATTTTCGCCGGCGGCTGCTTCTGGGGCGTTGAGGATCTCTTCCGCAAGCTGCCGGGCGTTGTCGCCACCGAGGTCGGCTACACCGGCGGGCGCACGAAGAACGCGACCTACAATGACGTGAAGACCGGAACGACCGGCCATGCGGAGGCGGTCCGCATCAGTTTCGATCCGGCGCGGATCAGTTATCGCCAGCTCCTTGAATTCCTCTTCCAGATCCACGACCCGACGACCGTCGACCGGCAAGGAAACGATGTCGGCTCGCAATATCGCTCCGCGATCTTCTTTCTCGACGAGGAGCAGCAGCGTGACGCCCTAGCCGTCATCGCTGCTGTCGACGCATCGGGCAAATGGCCCGGAAAGGTCGTCACCCGGGTGGAGCCTGCGGGCGAATGGTGGACGGCGGAGGAATACCATCAGGATTATCTCGTGAAATATCCGGATGGGTACACTTGCCATTTCATTCGCCCGACTTGGAAGCTTTAGGGCGCCGTTCAACTGATGACCGCGCGGTCGGTGACGCGCCGCCAGTTCGTTCCGTCCGAAAACGCGAGCACGGCGCCGCCGCTCTCGTTTGAGACGAAGATGATCTGGCCGGCGCCCGCCGACGCCGCCGGAACGCCCGCGACGGCGTAGCTCTTGACCCGTATGGGACCGTCGACATCGAGCTTCGCCGCAGGGCTCGCCGTGCCGACCCCGATATTCCCGGCGGACGTGATCCGCAGCCGTTCGACGGCGCCGGTTGTTCCCGTGTAGAAACCCATCGCCGTCGGCGCCGACGCGCCCGACGGCGCCGCATCGATCATCGTGTAGATGAGCGCCGTCTGGACGAAAGCGCCGCTCGGCGCATAGGCGCGGAACGAGAAGCCTCCGATCCCATCGCCGTTTTGAACCGCCGCCGGCGCCGCGATCGACCCGCGGGCGCGCCGCTGAATCGAGAATCCCGAATGTCCGGCGGTTCCCGAAAACGTATCGAGAAACATCAGGGTCCAGAAGTTCTCCTTCTGGACGTGGAGATCGCCCGAGGCGTCATCGACGACATTCATGCCGCGAATGAGAAGGCGCTGATTAGGGCCCGGGCTCGCGCCGAGGCCGACATTGGCGCCGCCTGCGTCGATGACGAAGGCGTCTTTCCAGCTTGCGCCGTCGGCGCTGACCTTGAGGCGGAAATGATCGTCGCCGACGCAGCCGAATTCGGCGCGTCCTGAGGCGTTCGTCTGGAACAAGACCGACCCGGTCTTCGCCGCAGAAGCCTTGTTCACCTTCAGGCGGTGATCGCCCGAACCCGGCGTCACGTCGTCATGGCTGAAGAGGACGGTGTCTGACTTGACCGCGAGGCGGTTCACCGTGTCGGCGGCGGTGTTGACGCCAAAAAAAGGCGCCGAATCCGCCGATCCGCCGGCGCTGTCGGCGACCCATGCGGCGCCGTCGAAGGATCGCGCGAGATCTTCATCGTCGACCCAGACGCGCCAGCCTTCGCGCGGTGAAAACTCCGTCCACGCGCCGTCCTGGAACGCGGCGATGGCGCCCACGCCCATCGCGGCCCAGTCGGCGCCGGTCTTTCCGGCGGGGAGAATGTAAGCGTCGCCGTCGGCGGGGCTCGCCGGCTCCGCCGCGACGGTTCGCGATTTGACGCTCGCCTGCACCAGCATGTCGAGCCGCCGGAAGGCTTCGTTGACCGTCACATGTTTCTGGGATTGCTGGGGCGCGACATAGGCGAGACCCAGTTTGGCCGAGTTCTGCATGCGGGGATGCTCCTTTCATACGCAACTGTTCCGCTGCGAAGCATCCTAAAGCCGCCCCAAGGGGGTGGGACGGATTTTTGTTTCCTATACGGATCATCGACTTAGATGGTTAACGGGCGTTTTCCCCGAAATGGGGAAACGCGCCGGCGCCGGCGGCTTCCGCGTGCATCCTCTTTATACGGATGATATGACCTAGACGAGCCGCGAGCGCGCCACCGCCGCGCCGATGAAGGACGCAAAGAGCGGGTGCGGGTCGAACGGACGCGACTTCAGTTCCGGGTGAAACTGCACGCCGACGAACCAGGGATGGTCGGGGATTTCCATGATCTCGGGCAGCGCGCCGTCCGGCGAGGTTCCGGAAAAGACGACGCCGGCCCGCTCGAGCCGCTCCGCCCACGCCATATCGACTTCATAGCGGTGCCGGTGGCGTTCGGAGATTTCCGCCGCGCCGTAAATCTCCGCGACGCGGCTGCCGGGCTTCAACACCGCGGGATAGGCGCCGAGCCGCATGGTGCCGCCGAGATCGCCGCTGGCGCTGCGCTTCTCGGTCTCGTTGCCGCGCCGCCATTCGGTCATCAGCCCGACGATCGGCTCGCCATGGCCGAACTCCGAAGACGTCGCCGTCGTCTCGCCGAGGAGCGACCGCGCCGCTTCGATCACCGCCATCTGCATGCCGTAGCAGATGCCGAAAAACGGAATGCGTTTCTCGCGCGCGAAGCCGGCGACGCGGATCTTTCCTTCCGCGCCCCGCTCGCCGAAGCCGCCGGGAACAAGAATGCCGTGGACGTCGGAGAGCGCCGACAACGCCGCATCCGGGTCGTCGAACAGCGCTGAATCGATCCATTCGACCCCGACGCGGACATTGTTGGCGATGCCGCCATGGGCGATCGCCTCGATCAGCGACTTATAGGCGTCCTTCAGCACGGTGTATTTGCCGACGACGGCGATGCGCGTTTCTCCGTCCGGCCGCGTGATGCGCGTGACGATTTCGGTCCAGCGCGCAAGATCGGGCGCCGGCGCCTCGATGCCGAAAGCCGCCAGCACTTCATCGTCGAAGCGCTCGGCGTGATAGGCGAGCGGGACTTCATAGATCGTCCGGCAGTCGAGCGCCTGCACCACCGCCGACGGGCGCACATTGCAGAAGAGCGCGATCTTCTTGCGTTCGCCTTCCGGGATAGGCCGGTCGGCGCGCACGAGCAGCACGTCCGGCTGGATGCCGATCTCGCGAAGCTCCTTCACCGAATGCTGGGTCGGCTTCGTTTTCAACTCGCCAGCCGATGGGATGTAGGGCATCAGGGTCAGGTGAACGTAGACGGCGTCGCCGCGCGGCAATTCATTGCCGAGCTGGCGGATCGCTTCGAAGAACGGCAGCCCTTCGATGTCGCCGACCGTGCCGCCGATTTCGCAGATAACGAAGTCAGCATCGCCCGCCGGCGCCGTCACGAACGCCTTGATCGCATCCGTCACATGCGGAATGACCTGCACGGTCGCGCCGAGATAATCCCCGCGCCGCTCCCGCTCGATGATCCCCTGATAGATGCGCCCCGTGGTGATGTTGTCGGCCTTCGACGCCGATACGCCGGTGAAGCGCTCGTAATGGCCGAGGTCGAGATCGGTCTCGGCGCCGTCATCGGTGACGAAGACCTCGCCATGCTGATAAGGCGACATCGTGCCCGGATCGACATTGAGATAGGGGTCGAGCTTCCGGAGGCGGACGCGAAACCCGCGCGCCTGCAGAAGCGCGCCGAGAGCCGCCGCCGCAACGCCTTTTCCAAGAGAGGAAACCACGCCGCCGGTGATGAAGATGTACCGCGCCATGGACGTCCGTCTTAGCCCGCCCGCCGCGAACGGCAAAAGAAAAATGGAGCGCTCGTGCGCGCCCAATGCGCACAGTTCAGCGCGACGTCGGCCGGGGCGTCATTAGCCCCGGCGGATCAAGGGGTTCGTCAGTTCGGCTGCGGCGGCGTCTCGGTGTCGTCCGAGGAAGCTTCCGGCGCGGCGGCGGCAGGGTCTTCGGTCGCCGGCGCCGAATCAGGCGCAGCGGGGACCGCGTCGAGGCTCGGCGCCGTCGTCGCTTCCGGCGCGGGCGCCGTCGCACCCGCGCCGAGCGTGTCAAGCAGGTCGTCGGTGGTCAGGGGCTTTGTCGGGTCGATGACGCGCTCGCCCGTGAGGCCCTCGACGATATCGGCGTCGCGCTCATTGGTGCGGGCTTCCAGCGCCAGGGCAATCGACGTCGCAAAAAACAGCGCCGCCAGGACCGACGTGGTGCGGGTGAGCACATTCGCCGCCCCGCGGCTCGTCATGAACCCGCCGCCTCCGCCCCCGCCCATGCCGAGCGCGCCGCCTTCCGAGCGCTGCAGCAGCACGATGACAATTAGGGCGAGAACGATCAGTCCGTGAACAGTCAGCAGAACGGCGTGCATCGGGCCTGTCCGAATGAGGTCAACCGCCGATATGGCGGGCGAGCCGGGAAATGGAAGGGGCGCTCTCTACGCCGCCCCGGCCGGGGGGTCAAATGCCCTGCCTTAAGGCCTTGCCCCGCCTGCCCTCACGAACATGGGAAGCGTCGGCGCCGCGGCCAAGAAGATCGCCAGAGCCAGCAGTGAGGTCTTTGCCGCGACCCCGGCCGGCAGGAAGCCGCCATTGACCAGAACGAGGTAAAGCGACGCGACGCCGGAGAGCCATAGAGCAAACACCAACATGAGGGCGAAGGCGGCGGTCTGTCGGCGGGCGTTTGCAAATATCCATACGAGCGCGAACGCATAAACGAAGTCAGACAACACCGTCACAAGTTCGCGGACGATGTCCGGCCAGGGCGCGGCGAAGCCGGCCTTCACCGCCGCGTTCGCCGCGTCCCAGTCTTCTCCAAGAAGAAGATTGTTTCCCATCCAGCCGAGGATGTTGAACAACACCCCGTAGGCGAAGCCCAGCCAGATGATCCGACCTGAGCTTATGCCGCCTTCTCCTTCGCGATCCATTCATCAACCGTCTTTTCGAGGATGCCGAGCGGCATCGCGCCGTTGCCGAGGATGAGTTCATGGAACTTGCGGAGGTCGAACTTCTCCCCGAGTTCGGCCTCGGCCTTGGCGCGCATCCTGATGATGGCGAGCTGGCCGGTCTTGTACGCCGTCGCCTGGCCCGGCCACACGACATAACGCTCGATCTCGCGCGTCACTTCCGCTTCGGTCTGGCCGGTTTTGGCGACCATGTATTCGATCGCCTGTTCGCGCGACCATTTCTTCGCGTGCATGCCGGTGTCGACCACAAGCCGCACGGCGCGGAAGATTTCCGCCTGCAGGCGCCCGAGATCGCCGAACGGGTCGGTCGCATAGAGGTTCATGTCCTCCGCCGCGACCTTCTCGGCGTAAAGCGCCCAGCCTTCCGAATAGGCCGTGAACGGAGAAACCTTCCGGAGAAGCGGGACGCCCTTGATGAGCTGCGAGGCCGAAAGCTGGAAGTGATGGCCGGGCGCGGCCTCATGATAGAGGAGCGTCGGCAGCGTCCAGCGCGGATTGTCGTTGGTGTCTTTCAAGTTGATGTAGAAACGCCCGGGGCGCGATCCGTCGAGCGCGGGCGGGTTGTAATAGCCGCCCGGCGCTGAATCCTGCGAATATTCCGGCACGCGCACGACTTCGACCGGCTGCGGCGGAATGGTGATGAAATATTCCGGCGCCAGCTTCATGACGTCGACATTGAGCTGCGTCAGGTAGTCGATCATCGCCTGGCGACCCGCATCGTCGTTCGGGAACAGTTCGCCCGGACGCTGCGAGACGAGCGCGATGCGCTCGGAGAAAGTGAGCGGCAGCGACGCCGATCCCGCAGCGCCCAGCCCGGCCATCGCGTCGGCGAGCGGGTCGGTCGGAATTCCCTCAGCGTCGAGAATGGCGGTCATTTCGCGTTCGATGCGTTCGACCTCTGCAAGGCCGATCTCGTGAATCTCATCCGCCGAAAGATCGGTCGTCGTGTTGTTGCGCAGCGCGGCGGCGTAGATTTTGTCGCCGTCCGGAATGCGCCAGATGCCGGCGTCATGCGTTGCGGTTTTCGCCAGATCCTCAAACAGCGCGATCATCGACTGATAGCCGGGGATGACCTTTTCATTCACCGCCTTCGTCGCTTCGGCGATGTAGGCGGCCTTCTTCTCCGGCGTCATGCCTTTGATCTTGTCGAGCTTGTCAGGCAGCGTCGTGACGAGCGGATTTTTCTCTGCGCCGCCCTCGATGAAGGCGCGCATCCCGACGAGCGATTTTTCGATGACGAAATCCGGCGGCGCGACGCCGGCCGCGCGGTCGTCTTCAACGCGCGCCTTCACCTCGCCGATGACGCGGCCGAATTCATTGAGGCGCGAGATATAGCGCTTGACGCTTTTCTCATTCTTGATGACGTGGGTGTCGGTGAGGAACTGCGGCAGGTCGACCATCGGCCCGGAAATCTGGTTCACACGGTAGCCGCTGTGGTCGAATTCGGCCTGCGCGATGATGTCGTCAAGGAACCAGGTCGCGATCTCCCAGGTGAGCTTTTCCTGTCCTTTGAGCTTTTCCGGGTTGAAGCGGTTCATCCCCTCGCGCGATTTCTTCAGGCGCGCGAGCTGCTTGTCCTCCTGCGCCTTGGTGTAGTCCGCGAGCTTGCCGCTGTGAAAATCGAGCGGCGTGTTGTCGATGGCGCCGATCCCCGTGAGGAGTTCCGGCGTCTCCAGCGCAAATTCGATCGTGAATTTGTTGACGTAGTTGGTGACGGTGACCGGATAGAACCAAAACCAAACGGATGCGCCGCCGAGCGCGACGATGACGAGCAGCAACAGCCCGCCCAGGATTTTTCCGACAAGACGCATGACAGCCCCTCTGACAACAGCCCGGGAGCCTAGATAGCGGGAGAGCTTGCCTCCGTCACCAGCCGTTCACCGCGCCGCGGCGGCGGTCTGTCCTGATTTGCCGAGAGCGGCGGTCGTGACCCGCTCAATCGCCGCGAGTATCTTCGCCTTTTGGGCGTGATGGAGCGCATGTCCGGTGTCGGGCAGCACCTCATAATCGACGCCCGGGATCTCGCGCGACAACGCAGCGGAATGGATCGTAGGACTGACCGAGGGGTCGTCGGCGCCGGTGAGGACCGCGGTCGGAATCCGGATCTCGCCATAGCGGCCCTGCATCGCGACGATCTGAGGCTTCAGCCGGCGGAGGTCCGCGGCGTTGTTCTTGAAATCCGTCGCGCGAAACAACAGCGGGATGCCGGCCGCCTCGTAGTAACCGGGCGGCGCCGGGTCCGGCGCAAACGAGCTGATGACCCCGCGCTTGGCCGCGAGCGGCGCGTAGACCGGAATGACGAGGCGGCGCAGCAGCAGCCCAGCGACCGGCCAGCCGGAGACGTTGTTGTACCAGGCGACGCCGCCCGGCCATTCATGGCTGACCGTCGCGAGCAGGACAAGGCCCGCCATTTCATCCTGATACTGAAGGGCGTAGCTGAGCGCGACCCCGCCGCCGAAGCTCTGCCCAAGGACGATCGGACGTTCGGCGCCGAGCGCGGTGACGGCGCCGCGGATAAGCTGCGCCTGCCGGTCGAGTTTCCAGCCGTCCGCCGGACGCGTCGAATAGCCCCGTCCCGGCCGGTCGATCATGATGACGCGGCGCGACTTCGCCAGCTCGTCGCCGAGCGCGATTTTCATGTCGCGCAGATTGACGCTCGCGCCGTGAATGAGAACGACCGGGGGAAGCGCGCTGTCCCTCGGCCCGATATCGAGAACATGCAGCCGTTCCCCGTCGACCTCGACGAAAGCGCCGATCGGCGGCGCATTCTTCTCGGCCCGCCAGCTGGCGCAGCCGCCGATCAGGAAGAGGCCAAGGAGTGCGGCGAGCGCGAGATAAGGTCCCATATTCCGTTTACGGTTCATCCCGCCGCCCGGATGATCGCCGCGAAGTCGTCAGCCTTGAGGCTCGCGCCGCCCACGAGCGCGCCATCGACACTCGCGAGCGCAAGAATCTCCCGCGCGTTCGACGGCTTCACCGATCCGCCATAAAGGATCCGGACGCCTTCGCCGACATGGCGCCGGATGAAAAGGTGCATGTCGGCGATTTCCCCGAGCGTCGGCGTCCGCCCGGTGCCGATCGCCCAGACGGGCTCATAGGCGACGACGATCTCCGGCTCCCCCGGCGGCAGCGATTCTGTGAGCTGGACCTCGACAATGTCCTTCTCCCGGCCCGCGCGGCGTTCGGCTTCGGTCTCGCCGACGCAGATGATGGGGACGAGCCCGGCGCGGCGCGCGGCCTTCGCCTTGGCGAGCACGAGCGCGTTCGTCTCGCCATGATCGGCGCGCCGCTCGGAATGGCCGACGATGACATAGGCGGCGCCGGCGTCGGCGAGCATTTCGGCGCTGATCTCGCCAGTGTGGGCGCCGGACGCTTCGGGGTGGCAATCCTGCCCGCCGATGGCGATCCCCTCATCGCTGAACTCGGTCGCAAAAAGCCCGATCAACGTCGCCGGCGGACAAATCGCGATATCGAGCGCCGAAGGCATGGCGCCCGAGAAATGCCCGATCAGTTTCTGCACCTCGATCACGGAGGATGAAAGGCCGTTCATCTTCCAGTTCCCGGCGATCAGCGGCTTCATAAAGTCTCCCGGAACAACCCCGCGGGCCTAAGGGAAGCCCCGATCCTTGTCCAGAATCCCTGCTTGTTCCGGGGCGCGGCGGCGCCTACAAGGGCCGAAAATCGCCGCCGCCCCCAAAGCCTTGCGCGCGCCGGGGCCCAACCGCCGGGACTTCGCCATGTTGAAACAAATTCGCGGGACGCTCAAAAGCGTCATTGCGATCATCATCATCCTGCCGCTCATCGTTTCTTTCGTCGCATGGGGCGTCCCCGAGATGCGGCAGATGACGAGCAATCACGCGCTCAGCGTCGGGTCGAAGGGGTTTTCGGCGCTGGAAATCAGCCGCGAATTCGACCGCTACGTCACCAACCGGCGCAACCAGTCCGACGGCGCCTTCACCCGCGAACAGGCGATCGCCGAGGGCGCGCAGAACCAGATCGTCGAGTCGATGGCGACGCAGTCGGCGCTCGACCAGGAAGCCCTCAAGATGGGCCTCCTCGTCACCCGCCCGATGGTCAGCAAGTTCCTGCAGACGAACGAGCAGTTCCGCAATCCCAACACCGGCAAGTTCGACAACGAGACGCTCGACCTGATCCTGCGCGAATACGGCTTCTCAATTCGCGAATTTGAAGAGCGCATCCGCATGGAGATGCTGCGCGCGCAACTGCTCGGCGGCGTGGCGCGCGGCGGCCCCGCCTCGAAAGCGCTGGTCGACGGCCTCGTCGCACGCGAGGTCGAGACCCGCGACGTGACCTATGTGACGATCGACGAGGACGCCATCGGCCCGGCGCCGGCGGCGACGCCCGAAATCATCAAGGACTATTACGACAAGAACCAATCGCAGTTCATGGCGCCGGAATACCGCACGTTCACCGCCGTCATCCTCAACAATTCCGATTTTGTCGACCGCGCCGAGGCGACGGACGAAAAGCTTCTCGAAATCTACAACGCCAACAAGGCGAAATATGAAACGCCGGAACGGCGCACCTTCTACCAGATCACGCTCGACACCGAGGAGGCTGCGAACGCCGCCGTCGCCGCGCTGAAAGGCGGCAAGCCGTTTGAAGCGGTCGCCAGCGAAAACGGCCAGACGCTCGCGCAAGTGACGCGATCGGAAGTCCTCAAATCCGATATCGTCGACCCCGCCGTTTCGGGCGCCGTTTTCGCCGCCGACGCCGCGGCGGGCGCCGTCGTCGGCCCGGTGAAGGGCGTCTTCGGTTACAACGTCATGCAGATCGCCAACGTGACCCCGGCGAAGACGCGCGCCTTTGAAGAGGTGCGCGCCGAAATCGAGGAGGCCTTCCTCGATCAGGGCACGAAGAAGAAGCTTTTCGACAAGATCGAGGAAATCGAGAACGAGCGCGATTCCGGCGTTCCGCTCGCGGAGGCCGCGCAAAAGCACGGCGCGACGGCGCAGGTGATCGGACCGGTCGATTCCTTCAGCTTCAATCGCGGCGGCGGCATCGTGGACGGCGTTCCCGCCGAAGTGCTCGCAGACGCGTTCAAGCTCGAAGAGGGCGAGGAATCGCAGGCGACCGAGCTCAAGGACAAGTCGGGCTATTATTTCATCTCGCTGACGGAAATCATTCCGCCGGCGCCGATCCCGCTTGAGACGATCGCCGCGGAAGTCGAAGCGCGCTGGCGCGCGAGCGACCGCGACGCCCGCCTCGGCGCGGTCGTGGCGCAGATCAACGACGCGCTCGCCAAGGGAACGCCGTTGGCGCAAGCGGCTGCGCCCTTCAACCGCGCGCCGCAGACGGCGAGCCTCAACCGGCGCAGCGTCAACGAGACCTTTTCGCAGGACCTTCTCGACCAGGTGTTCGCCGCGGCGAAGGGCGAAGCGGTCTCAGGCCGCGCCGGCGACGGCGCGCAGGTGATCGCCGTCGTCGACGCCATCACCTACGGCGCGGCGCCCGTCGGCCCCGAGCAAATCTCCGCCTTCGGACGATTTATCGGCCAGCAGATCGACCAGGAGCTGATCGACGCTTACGCCAAGGCGGTGCGGGAAGACGCAAAGGTCAAGATCAACCAGACGCAGCTCGACAGGCAGTTCGGCGACGTTCAATGACCCTGACGCCGGAGTTCGACGATTTCCGGCGCAGCTACGACAAAGGCGCGCCGGCGGTCCTGATGCGCCGGATCGTCAGCGATCTCGAAACGCCGGTGTCGGCCTATCTGAAGCTGGCGAGCCGGCGGCGGAACGCGTTCCTCCTCGAATCCGTCGAAGGCGGCGAACAGCTTGGGCGCTATTCGATCATCGGCATGAAGCCGGACGCGATCTGGCGCGCCTTCGGCGGGCATGCGGAGCTCAACCTGCGCGCCGCGGCGGACGCGGACGATTACAAGCGCGAAAAGCTGAAACCTCTCGAAAGCCTCAAGGCCTTCATCGACGCCTCGCGCATCGCCCTTCCCGCCGACGCGCCGCCGATGGCCGCCGGCGTCTTCGGCTATTTCTCCTATGACATGGCGCGGCAGATGGAGCGCCTGCCCGAACGGCCGCGCGCGGCCTTCACCGTGCCGGACGCAGTCTTCATCCGCCCGACGCTGATCGCGATCTTCGACAATCTGAAACAGGAGATCGTGCTGGTCGCGAGCGTACGCCCCGAGGAAGGCGTTTCGGCGCGCGCCGCCTTCGACCGCGCAAGCGAGCGCATCGCGGACGCGGTCGCCGACCTCGCCGCGCCCCTCGGCGTTCCGCGCGAGGCGGCGCATGCGGTTGACGCCGACACCATCGCGGCGCCGACCTCCAATACGCCGAAGCCCGCTTACCTTGAGATGGTCGCGCGCGCGAAGGAGCACATCGCCGCCGGCGACATTTTTCAGGTCGTCTTGAGCCAGCGCTTTCAGGCGGCCTTCCCGCGTCCGGCGATCGAGCTTTACCGGGCGCTGCGGCGCGTAAACCCCTCGCCTTTCCTCTTCTTCCTCGACTTCGACAAATTCGCGCTTGTGGGGTCGAGCCCGGAAATCCTCGTCCGTGTACGGAAGGGCGAGATCACCATCCGTCCGATCGCCGGCACGCGGCCGAGGGGCGCGACGCCCGAAGAGGACGCAAGGCTCGCGGCCGACCTTCTCGCCGACCCGAAGGAGCGCGCCGAGCACCTGATGCTGCTCGACCTCGGGCGCAACGATGTCGGCCGCTCGGCGGAGATCGGCACGGTCAAGCCGACCGCGACCTTCACCATCGAGCGCTACAGCCACGTCATGCACATCGTCTCGAACGTCACCGGCAAATTGCGCGAGGGCCTCCACCCGGTCGATGCGGTCGCGGCGGGCTTTCCCGCCGGCACGGTCACGGGCGCCCCGAAAATCCGCGCGATGGAGATCATCGACAGCCTCGAACGCGAAGCGCGCGGGCCCTATGGCGGCGCCATCGGCTATTTCTCCGCCGACGGCGACGTCGACACCTGCATCGCGCTAAGAACCGCGCTCGTCATGGACGGCGTCATGCATGTGCAGGCCGGCGCCGGAATCGTCGCCGATTCAGACGCCGAGGCCGAGCACCAGGAATGCGTGAACAAGGCGCGCGCGCTGTTCGCCGCGGCGAAAGCGGCGCTGGGGTAGATTGTAGGGTGGGTTGAGCCGAAGGCGAAATGCGCCATCGACGCCGGCAGGAAGGCGATATGCTTCGCCCCGCGCCTGCGTTAACACCTTCATCGCACCGTGCGACGTTTGCATGGTGCATTTCGCTGCGCTCAATGCACCCTGCGTTTACTCGGCGCAGCGAAGGCGATGAGATAGCCATCGGGGTCCCGCAGCGCAAATTCGCGCATGCCGTAGTCCATGGTTTCGGGTCCCCATTCGAAAGGCGCTTGCCCGTCGACCGATCTCGCGAGCGCGTCCACATCGTCAATGCGAACATAAATCGTTCCGCTTAGAACGGGCGTCGGCGGCGTTCCGGCCGGGGGCTCGCTGTAGAATTGAAGAACGGCGCCGCCGCGTGTGAGCTCCATCCAGCCTGATGAAGAATCGCCGCCTGAAAGACAAAATCCGAGCTGCTCGTAGAAGGTGCGGGTCGCCGCGAGGTTTTTCGCGAGAAGACTTAGCGTCAGCGGCGTCATAGGACAGTTCCCCTGTTTGCTTTGATGATCCGACGCGGCGCCGGCGCCACGCCTGAAGCGTAGGGCGCCTTCCGCCAAAGGTCCCCCCCACCAACGAGGGTGCCCTCTTGCAAATGACTGACCAGTCAGTTATATAAATTCCATGCCTGCCGCCCCCAAATTCCGCCGCCGGTCCGATGCACGGCCTGATGAGATCCTCGACGCCGCGCTGGTGGTGTTTGCGACCCATGGGTTCGACGCGGCGCGGATGGAGGAGATCGCCGCCGGCGCGGGCGTCTCCAAAGGCGCCGTCTATCTTTATTTCGAGAGCAAGGAGGCGGTTCTCAAAGGCCTGATCGAGCGCGAGGTGGCGCCGGTCGCGGCGCGGGTGCGCGCGCTCGCCGAGAACGGCGCGGGCGATCCGGCCGGCGCGCTGCGCCTCATCATCGCGTCAGCGTCGCAGATGACGCAAGAACCCGGCTTCGCCGCGACGCCGCGTCTTGTCCTGTCGGTCGCGGCGCGCTTTCCGGAGATCGGGCGCTATTACCGCGAGCATGTCGTCGACATCGGCCTTGGCGCGATCGAGACGCTCATCGCCAAGGGCGCTGCGGCCGGCGTTTTCCGCGACGTCGATGCGCGCGCCGCCGCGCGCATGGTGATGGGGCCGATCCTTGTGAAGGCCCTGCACGTTCACATCCTTGGCGGCGAACCGGACGAGGACGCCGCGGCGCGCGCCGACGCGATCGCCGGCATTCTCTTCAGGGGGATCGCGGCATGAAGCGCACGGTGCTGATCGGCCTTCTCTTGCTCGCCGCCTGCGGCCGCGATGCGCCCTCGGTCCTGACGGGCTATGTCGAGGCGGAGCTTCTCTATCTCGCGCCGCAGGACGCCGGCGTCGTCAGTACACTGAGCGTTCGCGAGGGCGACCGCGTCGCCGCGGGCGCGACGCTCTTTGCGCTGGACCCGGAGCGAATGTCCATCGCCGCCGAGCAGGCCGCCGCCGCCGCCGAGAGCGCCGAAGCGCGCGCCGACGATGACGGCGCGATGGCGCAGCAGATCGCGGAAGCCGAAGCCGCCCTGCGTCTCGCCGAGCAGACGTTTCGGCGCTCGCGCGATCTTGTGAAGGACGGCGCCGTCCCACGCGAGAAATATGACGCCGACGCGGCGGCGCTCGCCTCCGCCAAGGCGCGGCTCGACCGCGCGCGCGCCGAGCGCGACGCGATGCTGGGCGAATTTCAGTCGGTGAACGCCGCGGCGCGGCTGGCGGCGCGGCGCCTTGCGGACCTCTCGACCGCGGCGCCGGCGGCGGGCGTGATCGAGCGCATCTATCGCCGCCCCGGCGAGGTCGTCGCCGCCGGCGAGCCGGTCGTCGCGCTGCTGCCGCCGGAGAACATGAAGCTGCGCTTCTTCGCGCCGGAGCCGATGCTTTCCAAGATGCAGGTCGGCGCGACAGTCGCCTTTTCCTGCGACGGCTGCGCACAAGGCCGCACGGCGAAAATCTCCTATGTGGCGACGGAGCCGCAATTCACCCCGCCGGTGATCTATTCGATCGGCGAGCGCGAAAAGCTCGTCTTCCTCATCGAGGCGCGGCCCGACGATCCGACGGGCCTTCGCCCGGGCCTGCCCGTCACGATCGAGCCGCCGTCATGAACGGCGCGCCGGTCATCGACGTCAAAGGGCTGACCAAGAAATTCAGTGGGCGGACAGTCGTCGACCATTTCGACCTCACGGTGCCGAAGGGCGCGATCTACGGATTTCTGGGGCCCAACGGCTCCGGCAAGACGACGACGATCCGCATGGTGTGCGGGCTTTTGAAGGCGGACGCCGGGTCCGGCTCCGTCCTCGGCTTCGACGTTTTGAAGGAAAGCGATCGCATCAAGGAGCGCGTCGGCTATATGACGCAGCGCTTCTCGCTCTACGCCGATCTCTCTATTCGCGAAAATCTCGAATTCATCGGCCGCCTTTACAGCCTCGATCATCTCGGCGACCGCGTCGAGGCGTCGCTGAAATCCCTCGGGCTTTCCGACCGCGCCAAACAGCTCGCGGGCGCGCTCTCCGGCGGATGGAAGCAGCGCCTCGCCCTCGCCGCCTGCATGATTCACGAGCCGGAGCTTCTGCTCCTCGACGAGCCGACCGCCGGCGTCGACCCGAAGGCGCGCCGCGATTTCTGGGATGCGATCCGCGACTATGCGGCGGAGGGCGTGACGACGCTCGTCTCGACGCATTACATGGATGAGGCGGTGCAATGCGACCGCATCGCCTTCATCGCCTACGGCAAAAAACTCATCGACGCGGCGACCGCGGACATTCCGGAAGAGGTCGGCCTCTCCGCCCGGCGCATCGAAACGCCGGCGCTCGACGAAGCGACGCGCCGGCTGAAGCAGGCGGGCGGCGTCGACGTGCTCGCGCGTTTCGGCGCCGCCGTCCATATCGCGGGGCGCGATGCGTCGGCGCTCGATCGGGCGGCGAGGGCCGTCGAGGGGCTCCCGGAGATCCAAGTCGAAACTATCGAAGCCGGCCTCGAAGAAGCGTTCATCTACCTGATGACCGGCGCGACCGACAATTTTGCGAACGGTCTTGAGACGCGGGTCGGCGCATGATCTCGCTGTCGCGCATCAAGGCGGTGTTCCTCAAAGAGCTCGTTCAGATGCGCCGGGACCGGCCGACTTTTGCGATCATGATCTTGGTGCCGATCATGCAGCTGACGCTCTTCGGCTTCGCGATCGACACCGACCCGCGCAACATGCCGACCGCGGTTGAGCTGCGCGATGACGGACCGCTGACCCGCAGCCTGCTCGCATCCATGACGCAGTCCGACTATTTCCGGATCGTCAGGCGCGTCGCGTCCGAAGCCGAGGGCGAGCGCCTGCTGCAAGCGGGAGAAGTCTCGTTCCTGATCGTCATTCCTGAAAATTTCGAGCGCGATTTCGTGCGCGGCGAGCGCCCGCAAATCCTCATCGCCGCCGACGCCTCCGATCCGGTGGCGGCGGCGGGACCGATCGCCGCCGCCAACGAGATCGCGCGGCGCGCCTTCGCGCCCGAGCTTGAGCGCCTTCCCGCACGTCTTCGCGGCGGCGCCCCGCCTTTCGAAGCGATCGTTCACCGGCAATACAATCCGGCGGGCGAAACTTCCATGAACATCGTGCCGGGCCTCCTCGGCATCATCCTCACCATGACGCTCATCATGATCACGTCGATCGCGCTGACGCGCGAAGTCGAACGCGGCACGATCGAGGCGCTTCTGTCGACGCCGGTGCGCGCCAGCGAGATCATGATCGGGAAGACGACGCCTTACATCCTCATCGGCTTCGTGCAGACGGGCATCGTCCTCGTCGCCGCCCATGTCATTTTCGGCATTCCTTTTCTCGGCGATCCGGCGCCGTTTTTCGCCGCCCTCTTCATGTTCATTTTCGCGAACCTGATGCTCGGCTACCTTATCTCAACAGTCGCGGCGACGCAGATGCAGGCGATGCAGATGACGTTCTTCGTGTTTCTTCCTTCAATCCTGCTTTCCGGCTTCATGTTCCCCTTCGCGGCGATGCCCGGCTGGGCGAAGGCGATCGGCGAGTGTCTGCCCATCACCCATTTCCTGAGGATCGTGCGCGAGGTCATGCTGAAGGGTGCGGGCTTCGCGGAGATCAGGGGCGATCTCTGGCCGATCGCCGTCATTCTCGGCGTGCTGGCCGGATTGTCGCTTGCGCGCTTCCGGCGGACGCTCGACTGACCCCCCGCGCCTCGTGCTATGGGCGGCCCCATGTTGTGGACGCCGGAACAGGATCGCGCGCTGAAGGAGGTCGACCGCTGGATGAAGCGCGGCGAGCCCCAAGTCTTTCGCCTATTCGGCTACGCAGGCGCCGGCAAGACGACGCTTGCGCGCCACTTCGCGGAGACCGCCGGCGGCGAAGTCGCGTTCGCCGCCTTCACCGGCAAGGCGGCGCATGTGATGCGGTCGAAGGGATGCGCCGGCGCGACGACCATCCATTCTCTGATCTACCGCCCCGCCCATGACGAGGAGGCGGCGGAGGGCGAACTGCTTTTCACGCTGCGGCGGGATGCGCCGGCGTCGAAGGCGGACCTCATCATCATCGACGAGTGCTCCATGGTCGATGAAGACCTCGGCCGCGATCTTCTTTCCTTCGGCAAGCCCGTGCTGGTGCTCGGCGATCCGGCGCAGCTTCCGCCGGTGAAAGGCGGCGGATTTTTCACCGAAGCCGAGCCCGATTTCATGCTGACGGAAATTCACCGGCAGGCGCGCGACAATCCGATCATCCGGCTGTCGATGCAGATCCGCGAAGGGCGTCCGCAGACAGGGTCCGACGATTTCGGCGGCGATCACCTCTGCCGCATCATTCGCAAGGACGAAGTCACGCAGGACGACATCCTCAACGCAGACCAAGTGCTTGTCGGCGTCAATCGCACGCGAAAGCGCTTCAATGACCGCGTTCGCGAGTTGAAAGGGCACACGGATCCATTCCCCGAGGCGATGGAAAAACTCGTGTGCCTCCGCAACAACAAGGCGAAAGGCCTCCTCAACGGCGGGCTCTGGACGGTCGTATTGCGCAAGGCGCCGCGCGGGGACCGTGCGCGGATGACGGTCGCCCCTGAAGACGGCGGCAAGCAGGTGACGATCTCCGTGCCGAAGGCGCTGTTCACCGACGGGCCGGAGAACGTGCCGTGGACGGTGAGGAAGTCAGCCGATGAGTTCGACTTCGGCTACGCGCTCACTGTCCACAAGGCGCAAGGATCGCAATGGGACAAGGTCGTGCTGTTCGATGAAAGCTTTGCGTTTCGGGAACACAATGCGCGCTGGCTCTATACGGGCGTCACGCGCGCGGCTGAGCGCCTAACCGTGGTGCGCTGACCTCACCTTGACGTCGGCGAGCGCGAACGCGCCGTTCGTGCGGGTCTCGACGCGCTTCACAAGGACGTCGATGAGATCGAAAACGACATCGAACTCTCTGAGAATCCGCTCCACCCGCTCCGTTCCGTCGATCGGCCTGAACATCGTGCCGATATTCAGTCGATCGCCCGTCTCCATCGCGATCAGCAGCTTCCCGCCCTCAAAGGCGGCGCGCAGCTTTTTTCCGCCAAACAGCCGCTCAAGCTCCTGAAACCGTTCAAGCACGATGGGGTCGAGCAGATTATGGGCCTCGACCTGATCGGTGGACCAGGCCTCGAAGACTTTCTCAAAGAGCGGCGAAGAGAGGCCGACGCGCTGGAAGTCCTTCGACGGCCGCGACAATGCGTTAAAGGCCCCCATGTCGCGCTGAACGACGGTCGATCCGCAAAATTTCTTCGGATAATCGATCGCGAGCAGCTGTCCATGGAACACCGTGCGGCGGCTTGACCGCTTGCCGGAGGACTGAATTTCGAGATGGGCTTCGCCGAGCGTGAATCCCAAGCCCGCATATCTCCCGGAAACCTGATCTTCGAACTTCTCGCGATTATGTCCCGGCAGCAATTTCAGACGCCGGTACTGGTCATAGAGCGCCGGGCGGCCAGGGTCGCCGCTATAGGTGAATCCGAACTGCTTGACGACGCGCTCCAGAAGGCCGTGAGTGATCTCCGCACGCGTGCGTTCAAGCAGGAAGAATCCGAGCACGGCGCAGAGCGCTAGGATCAGGAACCCCGCCTCGCCGCTTGCTCCGCCAAAGGGCCGAAGAAAGAATGCGACGGCGGCGGCGCCGAAGCCGACGCCTATCGCGATCTGGAACCGCCGCGCCGCCTGCCGCCGGCAATGCTCTCTTTCCGCGAGCCAAGGCGCGATATCGCGGTCGAAATACGCGGCGAATCCGTCATAAAGCGGCCGTACGGATGGGGTCCTAAGGGTCATCGGCGTTCCAAAATCTCAATCTCGGGCCTCAGGGTAAACTGCGAATTAACGCAATCGCGCGAGAAACCGAGGACCTTGGAGGGGAGCGGCGCGCGGCATGCGGGCCCGTAAAAAAGATCTTACAACCATGATCTTCGGCGCGAATGACGCGCCGGCGATCGTTTGCGATCGTCAGTACCGGGAGCTGAAGCAAATGCTTCCGGCGATCTACGGCGGCGTCATCATTTGCTCTCTTCTCGTCGCGCTGAATTTTTTCAGCCGCGCGCCCGTGCTGATCGGCTTCCTTCAGACCGCCCTGACCGTCAGCGTCGTTCACCGGATCGTCTACTGGCTCAAGTCGGATCCCTCGGCTGTCACGCCCGAAGAAAAGCGTGACGTTCTGGGCGCCGCGTCAGGCCTTGCCGCATTGCTCGGCGTATTCTGCACAGGCTACGCGTTCGCCCTCGATTCTCTCGCTCGTGATGGTGAGACGATTATCGTGCTGATGTGGGTCGCGTTTTGCGGCGTCGGCGTCAGCATGTCGCTCGCTCCCGTGCGGCACGCATCCCGGCTGATGATGGTTCTCACCAATGTTCCCTACCCGCTTTTTCTTCTCTGCACCGGCGATTTGGCCGAAAAGATCGTCGCGTCGATCGTACTCGCTTCGGTGCCGATCGGGGTCCGGCAATATTGGCGCATGGGAGAATTCCTCGAGAGCCTCACGATCCAGGAAGCGGACTCTGAACGGCAGCGAGAGCATGCGCGCAACCAGTTGCGCGGCTTCATGGAGATGGCGTCGGACTGGGCATGGGAGACAGACGCCGAATTCCGGGTCGTTTACGCTTCGCCGCGGCTGCGCGAGGTTCTAGGCCGGGACATCGAGTCCATTATCGGAACGCCGCTCGCCGAAGTCTTCGGCAGCGGCTTTTACGTCGGCGGGGAAGAGACGCGCGCGACCATTCGGGAAGCGCTCCGCGCGAAGAGAAACCTTCGCAATCTCGTCTACAAGGTGATCGATCATTCCGGGACCGTCCGCACGGTGTCGATGTCTCTACGACACCATTTCGCCGACGACGGCGCCTATCTCGGCGTTCGCGGATGGACGTCGGACATTTCAGAGCGCGTCAATGCGCGCGAGGCGCTTGAAGAGAGCGAAAAGCGCTTTCAGGACTATGCGGAGAGCGCCTCCGACTGGGTGTGGGAGACCGACGCCGATCTTCGCTACACCTTCATCTCAGAACGCGCGCGCGACATCACGGGCATCGATCATGCGACGCAGATCGGCGCCAAGCTCGGCGAGGATCGCGGCGGCGCTTCCTTTGAAGAGCTGCGCCGGTTCCGGGAGACGCTCGCCGGACGACAGCCTTTCAAAGACGCGATCGGCGAGCTGACGACGCCGTCGGGCGAGTCGCTCTGGATCGCCCGCAGCGGCAAGCCTGTTTTCGACGAGGCCGGCGCGTTCAAGGGATATCGCGGCGTCGCGCGCAACGTGACGCCGGAAATACGCGCGCGCAATGATGCGGAGCGCAATCGGCGCATGCTCGCGGAAGCCAACGCGCGCCTTGAACAGACCGTCGCCGACCGCACGTCGGAGCTCATCAATCGCAACGCCGTTCTTGATGAGGTCATATCGTCCATGGCGGACGGCCTCGCCGTTCTCGACGACGACCTGCGCATCGTGACGGCGAACGCCAAGGCGGCGGCGCTCTCAGGCCTGCCCTCCTCAGCCTGGCGCAACGGCGAAAGCATCGTTCCGTTGATCCGCAAATGGGTCGAGGACGGCGCCTATTCGGTGGGCGCGATCTCCGATTACCTCGAAGACCTCGACATCTCGCTTGAAGAGAACGGCGTCTTCCGCATCGTCAGGAATCAGAAGGACGGGCGCGTCGTCGCGGAGAACATTCGCCGCCGTCCAAGCGGCGGCTTCGTGGCGACCTATCAGGACATTACGGCGATCAAGCAGCGCGAGCTGGCGCTTGAGCAGCTGACGGTCGAGCTGACTGACGCGAAAGAAGCCGCTGAGGCGGCCGCCCGGGCCAAGGCGTCGTTTCTCGCCAACATGAGTCACGAAATCCGCACGCCGATGAACGGCGTCGTCGGCATGGCCTCGCTGCTCCTCGATACCGCGCTGACCTCTAAACAGCGCGACATGGTGCAGGTGATCGTCAACAGCGGCGACAACCTTCTGACGATCATCAACGACGTGCTCGACTTCTCCAAGCTCGAAGCCGGCAAGATGCAGATCGCATCCGCGCCGTTCGACCTGCGCTCTGCGATCGAGGACGTCATCGCGCTCCTCAACGCACGCGTGCAGGAAAAGGGCCTTGAGTTGATGCTGCGGTATCAGCCGACGCTCGGCACGCAATTCATCGGGGATCCCGGCCGCATCCGCCAGATCGTCACCAATCTCCTCGGCAACGCCGTGAAATTCACGGACAAAGGCCATATCCTCGTGACGGTGTCCGGCCGCCGGCGCGGCGAGACCGCGGATGTCGAAATCGTCGTGGAAGACACCGGATGCGGCATCCCTGCGGACAAGCTCGATGCGATCTTCCACGCATTTGAGCAGGCGGACAGTTCTGCCGCCCGCCGTCATGACGGCACAGGCCTTGGACTTGCGATCACCCGCCGACTTGTCGAAGCGATGCGCGGCGCGATCGTCGCGACGAGCGAAGTCGGGGCCGGCTCGCGTTTCGCCATACGCTTGCCCTTGCAGGTCAACACCGCCGCGGTGCCGGTTGCGCCGTCGGCGGACGACATTGTCGGCGTCCGCGCGCTGATCGTCGACGACGTGAAGGTCAATCGCGACATTCTCATCGAACTGCTGACCGCATGGGGCATGCAGCCGACCGCGTGCGACAGCGGCCCCGCGGCGATCGCGACGGTGAGAGAGGCGGCGGAAAGCGGCGCGCCTTTCGACATCGCCATCTTCGACCATCAAATGCCCGGCATGGACGGCGTGGAGCTCGCCCAGCGCATACGACAGGACCCCGCGACGATCGCAATCCCGCTGGTGCTGCTCACGTCCTCTGGCCGCAAGGGCGCGCCGGATGAACCGGCGGACGCGCTCTTCGACGCCTATCTCGTGAAGCCGGCGCGCGCGTCCATGCTTCTCGACGCCTTGATCGCCTGCCTGCAGGGACGCGCGATCGAAAAGGCCAATGAAGCGCGCGTCGCGTTGAAGGCGGCCGAAACGCCGGAAAGCGGTCAGCTTGCGGGACGAAAGGTGCTCGTCGCCGAAGACAATACGGTCAACCAGCTCGTCATCTCCTCCATGCTGACCAAGCTCGGATGCGTCGTGCTGATGGCGTCCAATGGCGCGGAGGCCGTAGCCCTTTACGAAAGAGAGCGGCCGGACATCGTTCTAACGGACATTTCAATGCCGATCATGGACGGCATCGAAGCGTCAAAACGGATCAGAGAGAGTCAGCGTCGCCTCGGCGTATCGGCGCCGATCGTCGGCGTGACGGCGCACGCTATGAAGGATGACCGCGACCGCTGCCTCGAAGCGGGCATGGACGATCATTTGCCGAAGCCCGTGAAGCCCGGCCCGCTGCGCGAGCTGCTGACGCGCTGGCTAGTCGCCGCCTCCGGCGAAGGCGTGCGCGCGGCCGGCTGAAGCGATGAAGCGCTCCTTTTCTTCCGTCTGACGGCGCCACAGCCGCGCATAAAGCCCGTCAGCGCGAATAAGCGCGTCATGAGCGCCGCGTTCGACGATGCGGCCCTCATCAAGCACCAGAATGAGGTCGGCGCGCGCGATTGTCGATAAGCGGTGCGCGACGGCGATCGTGGTCCGCCCTTTTGACGCTTCCGCCAACGCCGACTGCACTTCCGTTTCTGTCTCGGAATCAAGCGACGACGTCGCCTCGTCAAGAATGAGGATCGCCGGGTCAAGCAATACCGCCCGCGCGACGCCGACACGCTGCTTTTCGCCGCCCGAGAGCTTCAGGCCGCGTTCGCCGACACGCGTGTCGAGCCCCGCGGGGAGACTGCGGATGAAATCGCCAAGCTGGGCGCGGCGCGCCGCTTCGAGAATTTCCTCCTCCGACGCCTCAGGGCGCGCATAGGCGAGATTGAAACGCAGCGTGTCGTTGAAAAGCACGACTTCCTGCGGCACGAGGCCGAGCGCTGAGCGCAGCGAGGCCTGTGTGACGGTCGCGATGTCTGCGCCGTCAATCAGGATCCGTCCCGAGGACGGCTCATAAAAGCGGAACAGCAGCTTCAGGATCGTCGACTTTCCGGCGCCGCTCGGTCCGACGACGCCGACGAAGGCGCCGCCGGGTATGTCGAAGCTGACATGATCAAGGCCCGCCTGGCGGCCTTCATGGGTGAAGCAAACGTCGTCGAAGCGGACGGCGCCCGCCGTCGGCCGCAGCGCGCCCGCATCCGGCCGGTCAGCGATCGCCGGTTCAAGGTCCAGCAGCTCAAAGAGCTTTTCGATGTCGACCGCGCCCTGCTTGATCTCGCGCCAGGCGAAGCCGAGGATGTTGAGCGGACGATAGATGTTCGTCAGCATCAGGATGACCGCGGTGATGTCTCCGGGTTTCATCACGCCGCCCTCGACGCCGTAGGCCGCGATTAGCGCCGCCGCCAGAAGGCCGGCGGTCATCACGAACTCCTGACCCGCGTTCAGGAAAGACAAGGACTGCATCTGCACGACGTAGCGGTCGTTGTAGACCTGCATCGCCGAATCGTACCGGTCGGTTTCGCGCTTTTCCGCAGCGAAGGCCTTCACTGTTTCGAAATTCGTCATCGTATCGGTGGAGATGGCGCGCAGGTTTGTATCCGCCTCGTTCATCAGCCGGCGCTGCGCGTTGCGCCGCTCCGTGACGGCGACGGTGAAGACGACATAGACGACGATCGTCGCGACGGCGGCCGCGGCAAGCGTCCAGGAATAAAGCGCCGCCATGACTGCGGCCGCGAGCGCAAGTTCGATGATCGTGGGCCCGATATTGAATGCGAGAAACCGAAGCAGGAATTCAATCGCCCCGGCGCCGCGCTCGATGATGCGGTTGATGGCGCCGGCGCGCCGCGTGAGGTGAAACTGCAGCGGCTGCGCCTGCGCATGGCCGAACGCCTCGACCGCGACGACCCGGTTCGCCTCCTGCGTCACGCGCGTGAAGAAGGCGTCGCGCGCCTGCGGCAGGCCGTTTGAAAGGAAGCGCGCCGCCGCAAACAGGAGAAAAAAACTGACGAAGGACGGCGCCGCCGAAGCGGCCCCCTCTCCCTCCGTCACCCGATTGATGCCGTCGCCGAGGAACACCGGCGCAACCACCGCCAACACTTTCGAAACCAGCGTGATGACCAGCGCTAGCGCCATGCGCGGGCGCCAGCGCGCGAGCGAGGGGCGCCACAGGATGCGCATCATGCGGGCGATGACGGCGCTGAATTTTTGCGGCTTGGGCGCGGTCTCTTCGAAAGGAGGGGTCATAGGGTCCTGTTAACCTGTCCTTGCGGGGGCCCGCAAACGCCCTTGTTAACCCTCCATGAGCAAAGGCCGGGCTAGTCTTCCCGTAAGGGCGTACTGACGAGGGCGCGTGGCGAAGAAACCCAATGAACGGATGACGAGCCGGGTTGCGGCGCTGGCGGCGGCGAAACCGCCGGCGGCCGGCGCAATGGACAAGAGCATCCGCAAAAAGACGCGCAGCCGGGACCGTCAAACGACCTTCCGCTTCGGCCGCGTGATCAACGGCCGCGGCGAGGAATACGCCTGCATCCTCAGAGACCTCAGCGAGAGCGGCGCGCGGGTCGTCTTTGAGGGCGAACCCGGGCTCTTGCCGACAGTGATCCTCCGCATCGAGCTCACTGGCGAAACCCGCCGCGCGAAGGTTGCATGGCAGAAGGCGCGCGAAGCCGGGCTCTCGTTCGAGTAGCGGCGCTTAAAGATCGCCGCGGATGAGCTTCATCACGCCTGAAAAGTCGAGATCATCCTTGCCCGCCGCTTCCATCAGCGCATAAAGGGCTTCGGCTTGCGCGCCGAGCGGCGTCGCGGCTTTGGCCGCATGCGCAGCCTCCTGCGCGAGGCGCATGTCCTTCAGCATCATCGCGGCGGCGAAGCCCGGCTTGTAGTCGCGGTTCGAGGGCGCATTCGGCACCGGGCCCGGCGCCGGGCAATAGCTCGTCATCGACCATGACTGGCCGGACGCAGTCGAGGCTATATTGAAAAATGTCTGCGCGTCGAGACCAAGTTTTTCGGCGAGATTGAACGCTTCGCATGTCGCGATCATCGTGACGCCGAGCAGCATGTTGTTGGCGATCTTCGCAGCCTGCCCGTTTCCGGACCCGCCGGCGTGAAAGATGTTCTTGCCCATTTTTTGCAGAATGGGCTTGGCGCGTTCGAATGCGCCGGCTTCGCCGCCGACCATGAAGGTCAGCGTTCCGGCGGCGGCGCCGCCGACGCCGCCGGAGACGGGGGCGTCAAGCATCGCGAAACCCTTCGTTGCCGCCGCCGCCGCCACATCGCGCGCCGATTGAACATCGATGGTCGAGGAATCGATGAACAGCGCGCCGGGCCTCGCATGCGCGATGACGCCGTCGGCGCCCGTATAGACGGCCCGCACATGTTTGCCGGCAGGCAGCATGCTGACGACAACGTCCGCTTCTTTCACCGCCTCGGCGACCGTCGCTTTGCGCGCACAGCCCGCTTCGGCCGCTTTGGCCAGCGCTTCGGGCGACAGGTCGAACGCGCCGACCGCGAACCCGCCTTTCGCGAGATTGGCGGCCATCGGACCGCCCATATTGCCAAGGCCGATAAAGGCGACGTTTGTCATGAGCCGGCGCTTCCCTGTTGCGGCGCTCCCCTCTAGACGCAAACGACGCGGCCGGAAACCTCGCACCGCTTCGAGGTCAGGCCGTCAAGCGTGGAGACCGCCGCCATGGTCGGCAGCAGGCGCCGATTGAAGATCACGTTCCTGACGAATCGCCCTGGCCTTTCCGGCGGGGCGCGTGTCATTGGCGACTACGCGGCCTATCTTCTTCGCCAGGGACATGACGTTCGCGTCTATGCGCAGCCGGAGAGGCCGCGGCGCTTCCTTCGCCGCCTGAAGGCGAGACTTAAAGGCGAGCCCCCGGCGGCGCCGCGCCCGTCGCCCTTTTTCGACCCGCTCGGCGACCGCTTCGTCCGCCTGCCGCGGACCGGAAGGCCGCGGGACGCGGACCTTCCCGACGCCGATGTCATCGTCGCAACCTTCTGGAACACCGCCGCGCAGGTGGCGGCTCTGCCCTCTTCGAAAGGCGCGAAAGCCTATTTCATGCAGGATTACGGCGCGGCCGGACAACCGATCGAGGAGGTCCGGAAGACGTGGACGCTCGGCCTCAAGATGATCACCATCAGCCGCTACCTTCAGACTGAGATCGAGCGCGCAAGCGGAGAGAAGTCGATTCTTGTCCTCAACGGCGTCGATCAGAGTTTCATGGCGTCCGGCCCGCGCGCCTTTCGCGACGGGCCGCCGACCGTCGGCTTTCTCTATTCCACCAATGCGATGAAAGGGTCGAGCGATTGCATCGCCGCCGCCGTTCGCGCACGGGAAACGATCCCCGATCTGCGCGTCCTGTCGTTCGGGCCGAAGGCGCCGCCGAGCGTCGCAGAAATGCCTTCTTGGATCGAGTTTCGCGCCAAGGTGAGCGAAGCGGAAGCCCGCGCCGTCTACGGCGCCTGCGACGCCTGGCTGTTCGGTTCCATTCGCGAAGGCTTCGGGCTTCCTATTCTGGAGGCGATGGCGGCCGCGACGCCTGTGATCGCCGCGCGATCGGCGGCGGCGCCGGACCTCCTTGCGCACGGCGGAGGCCGGCTCGTGCCGGTCAGCGATCCCGGGGCGATGGCGGCCGCCATCGTCGAGATTTGCAGCCTCGCGCCGGCGGACTGGCGCGCGCTTTCGGAAGCCGCATTCAAGACAGCGACGCGCTGCTCAATCGACGCCGCCCGCGCTCGCTTCGAAGACGCCCTCTACGCCATCGCCGAAGGCCGCTTTGACGAAGCCGCCCGTGCGGCGTGAGACTTACTCCCGCGGCGCCGTCGCCGCGACGCTGCTGCGCTGAGCGGCCGCTGTTGCGAAAGCGGCGACAGCGGGCCTTCCTTTCATCCAGTCGATCGACGAAAAGCGGAACTGCGCATAATCGATGAGGCACAGGAAGGCGATCGCCGCGAGGTCAAATTCGGCGGCGATGTCCTCCATGCGCGTCTCGGCCCAGTCGAACGCGCCTTGCGCCTTGTCGAGCTGATCTTCCGCCCACTCGGGCCAGCGCCGCTCCTCGGGCCGCAGCCTTGTTTCATACATCGCCGAGACCAGCGCCTCGGTCGCGCCGGCGAAAACAGCGTGGCGGTTGAAGCAGGCGATGCGCGCGCTTGCGCCCTTCGGCACAATCGCGCCCTTCGCCGCCTTGTTAAGAAACTCGACGATGACGCGGCTGTCGATGAAGACGTCGCCGTCGTCGGTTTCAAGCGCCGGCACGCGGCGAAGGGGATTGACCGCCGCGCCGAAGTCGCGATTCGGCTGCGTCGGCCTGACCACCGTCGGCACGAGCTCGATCTGGTGATCAAGCCCGAGCTCGATCGCGGCGATGCGAACCGTCCGCACGAAGGGCGACGTCAGCGAACCGTAAAGCTTCATGGCAGCAGCAGCTCCGCTGCGCCGAGCGGCTCGAAGTAGCGGGCGATGTCGCCGTCGCTGACGCCCTCGAGCGTCGCAGGCGACCACCGCGGGTTCTTGTCCTTGTCGATGATCGACGCGCGCACGCCTTCGAAAAAGTCATGGCCTTCCATCACTCGGCGGACCATGCGGAACTCCATTTTCATGTCCTCGTCGAAATCAAGGAGCGCCCCGCGCCGCAATTGCTCGAAGGTGAGCTTCAGCGAAGTCGGCGACATGCGTGACAGGATGCGCAGCATGTCGCCCGCGACATCATGGCCGTCCGCCTGCAAGGCCGCGTAAAACGCCGAAAAATCCGCGCGCCCCTCAAACAGCTTCTTCAGCGCCGGCCGGATCTGGTTGACATGCGCCTCGCCCGGATCGCCGGCGTAGCCGTCGAGCACCGCCTCGATATCGGCATGGGCGTGCGAACCGAACGAGAGGCCCATCAATTCGCGTTCGAGGTGGAATATCTCCGTGCTCGGAACATAATGCGTGGCGACCCCCGCCGCCATGCAGTCGGCCGCCTTGGCGCGCGCGCCTGTCAGCCCGTAATAGAGCCCCAGCCCGTCATGCAGGCGCGGCAGGAAATGCCCGCCGCCGACATCCGGGAAAAGCCCGATCCCCGTCTCCGGCATGGCGAACAGCGTGCGATCGCCGGCGACGCGGAAATCGCCATGCACCGAAACGCCGACCCCTCCCCCCATGACGATGCCGTCGATGAGCGCGACATAGGGTTTCGTGAAGTGGTGGATCAGCGCGTTGAGACGGTATTCCTCGCGAAAGAATTCACATGCGCCCGCAGGATCTTTTCGCGCGTTGTCGTAGAGCCAGCGAATATCGCCGCCGGCGCAAAAGGCCTTCTCGCCGGCGCCCCGGATCAGCACCGCCTTCACCGCCGGGTCGCGCTCCCAATCAATGAGTTGGGCCCTCAGCCGCTTCACCATGTCCCAAGTGAGCGCGTTGAGAGCGTCGGGGCGATTGAGCGTGACGACGCCCCATTCGTTGTTCCGGGAAAACAGAATTTCCGCTTGCATGTGTCCACAGTCTCCCGCGTCCCGATCGCTTCATCGACGGCCCGATTGCGTCGGCCGCTTCGATCGCCGCATAATGCGGCCGAAAAGGCAATCAAGAGGCGATATGATCAATACGATCTCCGGCGTGCTCGAACCAGCGGAGATTTCAAAACTTCTCCAGTTGGCCGCCGGCGCGACGTTCGTCGACGGGCGGATCAGCGCCCCCCACAATCCCATGAAGAACAATCGCCAGCTTGACGCCGCTTCAGGCGCCTACGCCGAGTCATCGGCGATTCTCGGCGAGGCGCTGAAACGCAACGCAGAGTTCATGAGCCTCACCTTCGCCAAGAGGTTCGCCCCGCCGCTGCTCTGCCGATATGAGAAATCGATGGCCTACGGCGCCCATCCGGACTCCGCCTATATCAATTCGCGCATCGGGCCGCTGCGATCCGACGTGTCGTGCACGATTTTTCTGACGGACCCGAACAGTTACGAAGGCGGCGCGCTTCGCATTCATCTCGGCGACGGCCAGGTCAACGTGAAGCTGCCGGCGGGCGACGCGGTCGTCTATCCGTCGACCACCATTCATGAGGTGACGCCCGTGACCGCAGGCGTGCGTCTCGTCGCGATCACTTTCATCGAGAGCCAGATCATCGATGAAATCCAGAGAAACCTCCTTTTCATCCTGAACGACATCGCCGGCATCGAAGGCGCAAAGATGGAATGGCGAAGCCGCGTGCAGCTGGAGCATGTCAGGCACAGCCTGCATCGAATGTGGTCAAGCTGAGCGGACGCCGCCTGAGGGATAGGACAGCCGCAAGATCGCGCGTTGCGCGAGTTCGCTCCTGGCGGCGGCCGCCGCGAGCCAATCAAGGCCCGCCTTGATTTCACCGGCATGATCCTGCCGCGCCTGACGCAGGACCTCAGCGCGCAGCGCCGGCGAGTATTCGTGCTGCTGCGCCTTTGAATAGGTGCGCATGTCCGGCCCCTCGACCGCAGCGCGCGCCGCCGTCGCTTCTATGGAGAGCCCGAGATGGCGCGCCGCCGATTGCAGCGCGGAGACCGGGTCCGACAGGAACGCATCGAAGTCGACAGCGATTAGGCGCGGGTCATTCGGGACCGACGAAAAGGCGATCGCCTCGCAAAGCCAGGCGAGCGCCGCGAGCCGCCCCGGGGAGAGCGCGTAAAGCGGCTCCGTTTCCACGCCGCGATTGCGCAGCCGTTGCCTGCGCAGGCCCCCGAACGCGGCGAGGTCCACACGGTTATTCGGCCCCGCGAGCATCGTCGCGATGTAGACTTCGGGCCGCAAGAACAGGAACAGCGCACGGGCGCCCTGATCCTCCGCCAGCGCGATCTGCGCCAGATCGCCGCAAATGCTGGAGGCCTTTACGACCGCAGGCGTCGATCCTTGCGCGAGACACCGAAGGAACAGTGTCAGCCTCCGCGCGGCGACCGCTGGCGACACGGTTGAATCCCCGGCCGCGACATTCGCCGCGAGCGCAGCGAGCGTTCTGAGCGCGAGCGGCTCACGATAGGCGCGCGATGCGGTCGATGTCGCAAGCAGCCGCGACAGAAGCGTCGAGCCGCAATGGCCCTGATGGAAGATCAGCGCCGACGACCGCGCCGGCAGCGATTCCGCCGCAGCTTCAAAGTCATGAATCGTCACCGCCGCGCTTCCGCCGGCCGACGCGAGCACGCGCTGATCGAGAAACGCCGCCCTGTTGACGGCGTCGACGCTGAGCGGGACCATCAAAACCTGCTCAGTCGCCGCGTCATATTGAAACGGGAACGCTGTCGAAGCGGCGAGCGAGGCTGCAAGCGAACCGGTCGCGGCGTTCATCGCCGGCGCCGGATCGTCATATGACCCATTCGGCGTCTCACGCCTGATACTCCCGAAGGAGCTCGCGCGCGACGATCACCCGCATGATCTCGTTCGTGCCTTCAAGGATCTGGTGCACCCGTACGTCGCGCAGCATGCGCTCCAGCGGGTAATCGCGGAGATAGCCGTAGCCGCCATGGATCTGCAGCGCTTCGTTCACGATATCGAAGCCCCTGTCGGTGACGAGGCGCTTCGCCATCGCGCAGAACTTGGTCGCATCGGGCGTCTTGCGGTCGAGTTTCCACGCGGCCTGGTACAGCATGACGCGCGCGGCTTCGAGCTCCGTCGCCATGTCGGCGAGCTTGAACTGCAGCGCCTGTTGTTCATTAAGCCGCTTGCCGAAAGCGCGGCGCTCGTTAGCGTAGTTGAGCGCCGCCTTCACCGCCGCCGTCGCCGTGCCGAGAGAGCAAGCCGCAATATTGAGCCGCCCGCCGTCGAGACCCATCATCGCGAATTTGAAGCCGTCGCCTTCCTCGCCCACCCGGTTTGAAACGGGAATGCGGCAGTCTTCGAAATTGACGATCGCCGTGGGCTGCGAATTCCAGCCCATCTTGCGTTCGTTGGCGCCGAAAGAGAGGCCCTTCGTTCCTTTCTCGACGAGCACCGTCGATACGCCTTTCGGGCCGTCGCCGCCCGTGCGCACCATGACGACATAAAGGTCGGTGACGCCGGCGCCGGAGATGAACGCCTTCGAGCCGTTGAGGACATAAGCGTCGCCGTCGCGCACGGCGCGGGTCTTGAGCGCCGCGGCGTCGGATCCCGATCCCGGCTCCGTCAGGCAATAGCTCGACAGGAGCTCCATCGTGGTGAGGCGCGGACAGTATTTCCGCCGCAGCTCCTCCGACCCGAAGCGGTCGATCATCCACGAACACATGTTGTGGATCGAAATATAAGCGGCCGTCGACGTGCAGCCTTCCGACAGCGCTTCGAAAATCAGCGCCGCATCGAGACGGCCGAGCCCGGAACCGCCGACGTCCTCTCGCGTGTAGATGCCGGCGAGTCCGAGCGATGCTGACTTCCGGATGACGTCGACGGGAAAGCGCTTCTTCTCATCCCATTCCGCCGCGAAAGGCGCGAGCTCCTCCGCGGCGAAGGCGCGCGCCATCTCCTGAATGGCTTGTTGCTCGTCGGATAGCGCGAAATCCATGGCTCAGCCTCCGGACTGGTCTCTTGAATCGGCGACAGGGGAGCGATGGGACGGGTCCGCCCCGGCGGCGGCGCCGACATTCTTGTTTTCAGCGTCGCTCTCATGCCCTTCAAGCGGGGTTCCTTCAAAGCCCGGCATGCCGGGCAGCGGGTGGTCGCGCTGTTCGGTGAGCGGCGTCATCGGGCCGTGCCGGCCCTGCCGGTGCGTGTACCAGCGGACGGCGATATAAATGACGAGCAGCGTCACCGCCGTCACCGGCAGCCAGATCTTCGCCTGTTCGCCCGCGACCTTGCCGCCGACATGAAAGAGCGTGAACATGATGGCGACATAGAGCGCCGCCGTCAGCATCAGCACGACAAGATATTTGGCGTAATTCGCCTTGAAGAAACCGCAGGCGACGTAGGTCGGAATGCGCGTTCCAGGCACGAAGCGCGCCGTCAGCATGGTCTGCACGAATTCCTTTCGGACGAGATCGCCCGCGACGGAGACGCCGGGTTTCTCCGCGAATTTGTGAGCCCAGTTGTAGCGGCGCGCGAGACGTCCGATCCAGTATTTCCAGGCGTCGGAAGCTATGAGCCCTGAAATGATCGCAGCGACGAGAAACGAAGTCGGGGCGAGCCCCATGATCGAGGCCGTCGCCGCGCCGATCACCGCTGCGTCTTCCTGAATGAAAGGAAGCAGGAATATCGCAAGATAAAGCGCGAACCCGGTCAGCTGCGCGATATCCGTAGGGACGAAACCGAACAAACGCGATGCTCCTAATGCGCTGCTTTCTGGAGAAGGCCGTCTGCGATCTCGTAATAGTCGCCCTTCGACGCGACGAAAATATGCTTCGTGAGCGCAACGCCCGTCGGGGTATCGAGCGAGCCGGCGCTGATCGCGATCATGTGCGACCATTCGGGGTTCCCGTTCGGATGCCAGAACAGCGCCGACCCGCAAGTCCTGCAGAAGCCGCGACGCACGTCGGCGGACGACTGGAACCAGCCGACATTCTCCTCGCCTCTGACAATCCGGAAAGCGGCGACGGGCACATTCACCGACGCCCAGTAATGGCCGCTCCACCGGCGGCACATGGCGCAGTGGCAGGCGTCGGCATGGGCGGCCTCGCCCTTCGCTTCATACGCCACCGCGCCGCACAGGCACCGGCCGTAAAAAGAGATTGAAGTCATCAGCGCCATGCCGTCTCGCCCGCCGCTCCTTATCAGCCGCTGAGCTTCGACAACAGCCACGCAAGCCAGCCGCGCACGCTTTCCTGCCCGAGGTCGAGGTCGCACGCCGCCGCGACAATCGCGCGCACTTCGTCTTCGGTCTCGTTCTCGGCGAGAAGACGGGTCAGCTCGCGCGCCGCCTCCTCTCGCCGGGGCGCCCAGTCGGCGATCATTTCGCGCGCGGCCGCTTCAATCCCGCCCGCTTCGGCGATCGTGTGCGCGTTCATATAGCCGCCGAGCATGGCGAAGGTCGCGGGGTAGCGCGCCTTCAGCTCGGCGCGGAGATTTTCAAATGCGCCGAGCGCCTCCGCCGCCGCGCGTCCCGGCGAGAGGCCGGCGCGCTCTTCCGCCGGCAGGCGCCGCTGCGCGCCCGCGACCGACTTCCAGATGGTGAAAGCGATCAGGCCGAAGATGACGACGGCGAGGAGTTCGAGAAGGTAGACCATCGGGCGCTCGGACCGTCACCCCATCGTCGGGATGACGAACTCCGAGCCTTGCACGTCTTCGGGCCAGCGCGCGGTGATCGTCTTGATCTTCGTCCAGAACTTTATTCCTTCGGGCCCGTGCTGGTTGGTGTCGCCGAAGCCCGACCGCTTCCAGCCGCCGAAAGTGTGGTAGGCGACGGGCACCGGAATCGGCACGTTGACGCCGACCATGCCGACATTGACGGCCCGCGCGAATTCGCGCGCCGCCGCGCCGCTCCTCGTGAAGATCGCGACGCCGTTGCCGTACTGGTGCTTCGAAGGCAGCGTGACCGCCTCCTCGAAGTTCCGGGCACGGACGATCTGGACGACGGGGCCGAAGATTTCATCCGTATACGACTTATGTCCCGGACGCGCATGGTCGAGAAGCGTGCCGCCGAGGAAGAAGCCCCTCTCATACCCCTGCAGCGTGAAGCCGCGCCCGTCGACGACCGGCGTCTGGCCTTCGTCGATCGCCGTCTGGATATAGCCCTCGACGCGCTTCTTGTGCGCGGCGGTGACGAGCGGTCCGAGATCGGAATCCTCCGACATCGACGGCCCGATCCGCAGGGATTCGACGCGCGGCTTCAGCATCGAAACGAGCGTCTCCGCCGTCTTCTCGCCGACCGGCACGGCGACCGGCGTCGCCATGCAGCGCTCGCCCGCCGAGCCGTAGCCGGACCCGACAAGCTGGTTGACGACATTCTCCATGTCGGCGTCAGGCAGGATGATCATGTGGTTCTTGGCGCCGCCGAAGGCCTGCACGCGCTTGTTGTGCGCCGCGCCGTTCGCATAGATGTACTGCGCGATATCCGACGAGCCGACGAAGGAGAGCGCCTTGACGCGCGGGTCCTCGATCAGCGCGTCGACGGCTTCCTTGTCGCCGTTGACGACGTTGAGCACGCCCTCAGGCAGGCCCGCCTCCATCATCAGTTCGGCGAGACGCATCGGCACCGAGGGGTCGCGCTCCGACGGCTTGTTGATGAAGGTGTTCCCGCAGGCGATCGCCACGCCGAACATCCACATCGGGATCATCGCCGGGAAGTTGAACGGCGTGATGCCGGCGCAGACGCCGAGCGGTTGGCGCATCGAATAGACGTCGATGCCGGGCCCGGCCTGATCGGTGTATTCGCCTTTCGTCAGATGCGGGACGCCGCACGCGAACTCGATCACGTCAAGGCCGCGCTGAATGTCCCCGCGCGAGTCGGGCAGGATCTTGCCGTGCTCCGCCGACAGCATGCGCGCAAGGTTGTCCATGTCCTTGGTGACGAGTTCGATGAACTTGAACATCACGCGCGCGCGGCGCTGAGGGTTCGTCGAGGACCAGGCGGGGAACGCCTTCTCCGCCGCATCGACCGCGCGCGTCACCTCGGCGCGGCTTGCGAGCGACACGCGCGCCTGCACCTCGCCGGTCGTCGGGTTGAAGACATCGCCGAAGCGCGCGCTCTCGCCCGCGACTCGCCGGCCCGATACGAAATGCCCGATTTCTTTCATGCCAATTGACTCCGCCTTGAAGGCCGCCCGAAATTCGGGCGGAACCTAGGCGCGGCGCCGCCTGCGGGCAAGGCGCTCACGCTTGTGAAAAAGTCAGGAGATCGCCGCGTCATAGCGCCCGGTCCAGCGCTGCGATCAGGCGGTCGATCTCCGCTTTCGCCGTATAGTGGACGAAGCTCAGCCTCAGGACGCCGCGGTGAGGGGCGATCCCTTGGGCTTCAAGACAGCGTACGGCGTAGAAATCCCCGCCGCCGCAGCAAATTCCTTCCGCCGCGAGCC
Organism: uncultured Caulobacterales bacterium; assembly: GCA_964578685.1. Classification (GTDB taxonomy): domain Bacteria; phylum Pseudomonadota; class Alphaproteobacteria; order Caulobacterales; family Parvularculaceae; genus Amphiplicatus. The sequence goes on along the minus strand of CAZOEB010000007.1, from coordinate 16,019 downwards.
GCGCCGCCGCGTCTCGACCCGGCTCCTTCAGGGCGAGCGCCACCGTCGGCATGCGCGCGCTCGCGTCGCGCGGTCCGAGAACCCGGACGGCGTTCCTCGTCGCGAGATAATCGAGCAAGGGCTTGAGAAGCGCCGTCTCATGCGCGCGCATCAGGTCATGGACGACGCGGGCGCGTTCCGCTCCCCCGCCTGCGGGGGACCTGTCACGCGTAGCGTGACTGAGCGGGCGCAGGGGAGGCGACGCGCTTACATGATGCGCATACAAATCGTCGACATAATCCGCCAGCCCCGCGCACGCCGCGATTTGCGCATGGTCGGGCCCCGCCGGCGTGAAGCGCTTGTAACGCGCGCCGGCGTTGAAATAATGCCCCTGATTGGGAAGCGCGTCGGCGAGCGCGTGGCGCACGACCATCACGCCCTGATGCGGGCCGTAGGTCTTGTAGGCGGAAAACAGATAGATGTCGGCGCCCAGCGCGCCGACATCCGGAAAGCCGTGCGGCGCATAGGACACGCCGTCGACGCAGATGACGGCGCCGGCGGCGTGCGCCAGCGCCGCAATCTCCGCAACCGGATTGATCTCGGCGACGATGTTCGAGGCGTGCGGGAAACAGACGAGCTTCACGCGGCCGTCGAGAAGGCGCTGCAAGCCGTCGATCGGCAGATGCCCGGTCTCCGACTCCAGCTTCCATTCGCGCACCTCGATCCCGCGCGCTGCAAGGCGACGCCAGGGGCCGGTGTTCGCTTCGTGGTCCTGGTCAGTGACGATGATCGCGTCGCCGGGCTTCAGCATCTCCGCGAAGGCCTGCGCCAGAACATAGGCGTTCTGCGTCGTCGAGGGGCCGAACGAGACCTCGTCCGTCTCAACGCCGAGCATCGCCGCGATCCGCGCGCGCGCTTCGTCCATCTCCTCCCCGGCGAGGCGCGAAGCCTCATAGGGGCCATAGGGCTGAACCTTGCGCTCTCGGTAAAAGCGCGTGAGGCGGTCGACGACGCGCCCGCACGGGTAAGAGCCGCCGGCGTTCTCGAAAAACGCCTGGCCCTGAAGCGCCGGGACCGAGAATGCCGGGAACTGCGCGCGCACGAAGTCGATGTCGAGGGTCATGCGCGCCGTTGTCCGGCGCCCGCCGCCTGCGCGCAAGGGCGCGAGAAAGGCGCCTTTTGGTCTTCGCGCTCTCCTGAAAGTTCGAGCTTCCCCGCGGCGTCCAGCCGCAAAATACGTATTTTCGCCTCTGCAAAAGGCGCCATTTTTTTCCGGCCCGGCCTTTCCGCCTCGCTTGTCAGCGCGGACGGCGGAGACGGGCACGGCGAACGGCAAATGAGCTCCTTCGATCGATCAAACAGCAAGGCGCGCGCCGATTTCGCGGACGCGCGCCCCTGTCGAACGAACATGCGTCCAACGCGATTCGAAGTCAAACAATCAATAACGGGAATTAACCATGAGGCGTTCGCCTTTAAGGCGAGCGCGTCAAACCACGCGCAGGCGCGGGCCCTCATCGCCCTCGACGCGGCCGAAGGCGCAGCCGACGACATGGGTGATCGTCTCGCCGTTCTCGGCGAGCGGCGCGGTCATCGAGCGGAACAGCACCTTGCGCCCGTCGGCGAGCGTCAGCTCGTTCGCCGCTTGCCGCGGCGCGCCCGACGAAACGGCGAGATTGATCGTCGCCGTCGCTTCATCGAGGAGCGAGAGCGAGAAGTCCGTCGCGGTCGAGAGGTACACGGATGACAGCCGCGCGAGTTCGGAGCCGAGATAGGTGAAATGCGGAAAGGGCGCCGGTTCACGGATATCGACGACGAAAACCCAGTTCCAATCGGGCCCCAGATCGACGCGGCGCATGTCCGCCCAGCTCGGGTACCGGCCGCGCGCGGTCCTCAGCCAGACTTCGATGAGACGCTGGGTGAGGCGCCGGTCGGCGGGCGGCGCGATGACCGAGAGACCAATCTGCCCCGCCGTCTCACCGGTCATCGCACCCGCCTTCGCCTTGCCGGCCCGTCCTTGCAGAACGGGCCCGTCCGCCCCTCGCAACAAACTGGTTCGGATTTGAAGTTACGCGGCGTTCATTGAAGGGGGGATGAAGAAGATAGGGACAATTTTAGGGAGGGCGGACGGCGCGAAGATTTCCGTCACCCCGGACGGCGAAGCCGATCCGGGGTCCATGGCGGCGCGCAGTGTCGAAGGCGGACCCCGGGTTCCGCGCTGCGCGCGGCCCCGGGGTGACGGATAAGAACGGGGCGATTTGCGCTCTGTATACAGACAAAAGCGCCGCCGCCCGCCCTTCCCCTGTCACCCCGGACGCCGAAGGCGATCCGGGGTCCACGCCAGCCCCATGCGCGAAAGATGGACCCCGGGTTCGTCGCTGCGCGACGCCCCGGGGTGACGGATGCATCAGCGATGATGGCGACGCCCTCACCCACCATGGAAAAAGTCATAGATCCGCTGCGCGAGCGCTTCCGAGACGCCTTCGACCGCGGCGAGGTCTTCAGGCTTGGCGCGGGCGATCGCTTTGGCGGAACCGAAATGGTTCAGCAGCGCGCGCTTCCTTCCCGGCCCGACGCCCGGAATGTCGTCGACCGGATTGGCGCTGATCGTTTTGGCGCGCTTGGCCCTATGCGCGCCGATGGCGAAGCGGTGCGCCTCGTCGCGCACGCGCTGAAGGAAGAACAGCGCAGGGTCGCGAGGCCCGAGGAGGAACGGCTCCCGCCCCGGCATGACGATTTGTTCGCCCGTCGCGCCCATGGTGCGGTCGACTCGGCGCTCCCCGCTGTCGGTTTCGCGCCGGCCCTTGGCGACGCCGATGACGGCGATGCCCTCACCTATCGGATCAAGTCCAAGGTCCTCGAAAACTTTGAGCGCCGCCGAAAGCTGGCCCTTGCCGCCGTCGATGACGACGAGGTCGGGGCGCGTTTCCTCCTCCCCGTCCTTCATCATCCTTGAGAAACGGCGCGTCAGCACCTCGCGCATCATCGCGAAATCATCGCCCGGCGTCAGCGTTTCCGATTTGATCGTGTATTTGCGATAGTGCTTTTTCTCGAAGCCGTCAGGCCCCGCGACAATCATCGCGCCGACGGCGTTTGCGCCGGAGATGTGCGAGTTGTCAAAGACTTCGATGCGCCGCGGCGGGGCTTCGAGCGCCAACACCTCGGCGAGGCGTTGAAGCGTCTTCTGCTGGCTGGCGCTCTCCGCCATGCGCCGCATCAGCGCTTCGCGCGCGTTCATCGCGGCAGCGTCGACGATGGATTTTTTCTCGCCGCGCTGGGGCGCGAGGATCGTCACCTTGCGCTCGGCGCGCAAGGTGAACGCCTCAGCGAGGAGCGGCGCCTGGTCGGGCTCGACATTGACGATGAGGAGCGCCGGCGGCGTGCGCCCGTCATAGAACTGCGCCATGAAGGCGGAGAGGATCGCGCCCGGCTCCTCCTCGCGGTCGTGCTTCGGAAAATAGGCGTGATTGCCCCAGTTCTGGCCGGCGCGGAAGAAGACGACCTGCACGCAGGACTGGCCGCCTTCGGCATGGATGGCGAAAACGTCCGCCTCGGCGACGCCTTCGGCGTTGATGTCCTGCGACCCTTGCACATAGGTGAGCGCGCGGATGCGGTCCCTGAGGCGCGCGGCGCGTTCGAAGTCGAGCGCGGCCGCCGCCGCCTCCATTTCCGCCGAAAGGGCCTGCTGCACAGCCTGCGAATCCCCGTCAAGAAAGGTTTTCGCCTCAGCGACAAGCGCCTTGTAATCTTCCTCCCCGATGAGGCCGACGCAGGGGCCGGCGCAGCGCTTGATCTGGTGGAGGAGGCAGGGCCGCGTGCGGCTTTCATAGACGCTGTCCGTGCAAGACCGGAGAAGGAACGCCTTTTGCAGCGTGTTCAGCGTGCGGTTGACGGCCCCCGCCGAGGCGAAGGGTCCGTAATAGGCGCCCTTGCGCTTCCTCGCGCCGCGATGCTTCAGGATCTGCGGCGCGGCGTGGTCCTCGGCGATCAGGATATAGGCGAAGGATTTGTCGTCGCGGAAGATGACGTTATAGCGGGGCTTCAGCTGCTTGATGAGGTTCGCCTCAAGCAGCAGCGCTTCGGTCTCCGTCGCCGTCAGCGCGAATTCCATCCGCGCCGTTTCGGAAATCATCCGCATGATGCGGTTCGAATGTCCGCCCGATTTCGCATAGGACGAAACCCGCGCCTTGAGGCTTTTCGCCTTGCCGACATAGAGGACGTCGCCGGCGTCGTTCAGCATACGGTAAACGCCCGGCCTTGCCGGCAGGCGCGAGACTTCATCGGCGATCAGCGCCGCGCCCTTGAGCGCGGGCGACGGATCGTCGCCGCATGTTAACGTCTCGTTATCTGCGTCCGCCATATTCCTCCGGTATCGCCAGGTGCGGTCCGGGTCAAACCATGGAAAGAAGGCGGCAGGTCGAAGGAACGGCGGGCGCGCTCGTCATTTTCGGCGTGCTCATTTTCTGCGGCGCGCTCGCGGCCTACGCCGCCGTCGCGGATTATGCGCAGGCGCGCGCCAGCCGCGACTGGCCGACCGTCGAGGGCACGATCCTCACCAGCGACAGCGGCGTGCGCTATGCGTGGTACGCGGACGGGCGCCCGCGGACGGGAACGCGGGTGCGCTACTGGACCTCAGCCTTCAACCCCAGCGGCGTCGCCTATGTTCCGGGCGAGACGGTGCGTGTGTTCGTCTCGCCCGACAACGGCGCCGTCGGCGTCCTTGAGCCGGGCGGCAGCCCCATCCTCTTCGCGCTGGTGCTCGGCTTCGGCGGTTTCCTCGTCTTCATCGGGCTCGCCGGCGTCATCCGCCTCGCCATGAAGCTCGACGGCCTGACGCCGTCGCGGCGCCGGCGCGCGAGCGACTACGCGCCCGCCGAATGATCAGCCCTTGGCGTAATAGGCGACGCGCTCCTTCAAGGTCGGGCGCGCGACTTCAACGCGCCACAGCGCCGCCGTCTCTTTTTCGAACGCCTTGAATATCCAGGCGGCCGTATTTTCCAGCGTCGGGCGTTCAAGGCCGGGGATCGCATTGAGAAGCCGGTGGTCGAGGCGTTCGCGAACGCGCTCCGAAATGCGGCGCAGTTCGGCGTAGTCCATGATCCACCCTTCCGGCGCCAGCGCGCCCGCGCGCAGCGTCACCGTGACGACATAGGAATGCCCGTGCAGCCGACCATAGGGATGCCCGGCCTCGTTCCGTACGGCGTCGCCGAGCTCGTGCGCGGCCTCAAAGGAGAACTCAAGACTTTGTTCGTATGCCACCTATCAGGCCTTCATAAGGACGCCGCTGTCGAACCACGCCATCTCGCAGCCGATCGACCTTGCGTCCGGATAGACATTCATCTTGTCCGCCCGAACGATCGCGCCCTTGGCGCCGTGCCGCCGGCAGATGTCGAGAATGAGGTCGCACAGCGTTTCAAGCAAGTTGATGTGGCGATCATGCACGAGCGCTGCGATCTCCCGCCGCAAGAAGTCGTAGTCGATGACCTCCGCTATCCGATCCTGGTAGCGCGCAAGCCGGGCGAAGGCGACGGCGACGCTGACCGAAACCGGCTGCGGCTTGGCGCGCTCGCTCTCGTAAATGCCGATCGAGACGTCGAGCCGATAGGACTCGAGAACGATGTAATAGTGTTCGTCGTTCAGCAGCGGCCTGATCACGGCGCCTCCTCCGGCGCATAACCGATATCGCGCGCCGTCGGCACGAGATGCTCGCCGTTGTCGACGATCAGCGTCTGACCGGTGATCGCGTCGTTTTCGAGCAGGAAGGCGACCGCCCCGGCGATCGCGCCGACATCGATGGGCCGCTTCAGGATGTTGTGCGCGGCGGCGACGGACTTGAACTCCTCGTCAGTTTGCCATTGGTTGGGAAGCGTCAGTCCCGGCGCGACCCCGTTCACGCGCACAGACGGCGCAAGCGCCCGCGCCAGCAGCCGCGTCGCGCCCTCAAGCCCGATTTTCGAGATCGTGTAGCTGAAGAAATCGGCGTTAAGGTTCCAGATTTTTTGATCGATGAAGTTGACGACGGCGCCAAGGCCGCCGGGCGGCAGCGTCTTTGCAAAGGCCCTTGCGATCAGCATCGGCGACAGCAGATTCACGGTCTGGTCGCGGCGCCAGTCTTCGACGGTGAACGTCAAGGCCGTATTGTATTCGAAAACGGAGGCGTTGTTGACGACCGCGCTGAGCGGGGCGCCGAGCCGTTCGGCGGCGCGCACGGGCAAGGCTTCCGCCGCTTCGGGGTCAGCGAGGTCCGCCGCGATCGTCAGGGCGCCGATCTCCGCCGCGAGCGCGTCCGCCTCCCGCGCGGAGCCGCGATAATGGACGACGACCTTCCAGCCGCCTTGCGCAAGGCGGCGGCTGATCGCCGCGCCGAGGCGCTTTGCTCCCCCTGTTACGAGAACTGATTTCATGGCGCGGATGCTCCGATGAAGAACAACGCGGCGATGAAGGCCGCATAAGCGGCCACAAAGACGAAACCGGCGAGGCGCCCGATATCGCGCCGCGCGAGCACGAACGCGGCGAGCGCGAGGCTGGCGGCGATCATCACCGGCAGGTCGAATCGCAAGGTCTCAGGTCCGAAGGTGAAGCCGCCGGCGAGGCCCGCCGCGCCGCCGACCGCAAAGATGTTGAAGATATTCGAGCCGATCACATTGCCGATGGCGACTTCCGAGCGTTTGCGAAACGCCGCTGCGCCGACGGTCGCCAGCTCCGGCAGCGAGGTGCCGAGCGCGACGATGGTGAGCCCGATCACTTCAGGACGCGCGCCGAAGGACGACGCCAGCGCAGACCCGTGCACGACCAGAATGTCGGCGCCGATGGGAAGGCCGATGAGCCCGCAGGCGACGTAAGCGAGCGATGCGCCAAGTCCCGTCTTGCCGCCGTCGCTGTATTCCGCCACTTCGTCGATCACCGGATCGCGCGCGCGGCTTCCCCGCGCCAGGAACGCCAGAAACGCGACATAGGCGATGATGCCGGCGATGAACGCAAGTCCGAGCCCGCGTCCGAGCACGCCGCCGAAATAAGCGACGCCCGCAAGCGCCGCCGTCGCCGCGATCAGGACGAGGCCGTGCCGGCGAAGGCCGTCGACGCGGGTCAGCATCGGATGGGCGAGCGCCGGCAAGCCGAGCACAAGGAGGATGTTCGCGATGTTCGATCCGACGATATTGCCGACCGCGATACCGGGTTCTTTTTCAAGGACCGCCGCAACGGAGACGACAAGCTCCGGCGCCGAGGTGCCGAAGGCGATGATGGCGAGGCTGACGATCAGGGCCGGCACGCGAAACGCGCCGGCGATACCGACCGCCCCGCGCACGAGCAGGTCGCCGCCGACCAGCAGCACGGCGAGGCCCAGAAAAATGAATAGCGTGTCGCCGATCATGATCGAGGGCCTGACCTAGACCACGCTCCGCGATTCTGAAATCGCGCAGCGTTGTCTAGCTTTTTGTTCGTCGCGGCGTTTCCGCGCAAAACCGCGTACACTTTTGCTTTGCGCACGCCGCTCTTGCCGGCGACGCGAGGGGCGTCAGTCGACGCGGCCCGTTGAAACGAGGTTGAGGAGCATCATCACCACGACGAAGGCGATGATCATGTAAACAGCATCCATGGCGGTCCTCCGGGCGGCGAAAACGCCGTGCTTATAAGCGCGCGCGGCGCGGGGATGCAAACCCGAAAGGATGGCGACAAGGCGTCGCTCCCGCCCTTTCCCGCAGGCGGAAAAGGGCAAGTCGCGGGCTGCCTACGCTGCGGCGTTCTGGCGCTGACCCGAGGGGCGCGGACGGCGACGGCCGCGCCCGTGCCGCCCGCCGGGGCGCCCATTGCCGGCGCCGCGCGGGGCGTCGCTCTTGCCGCGGGGCGCGGCCGGCGCCGAAAAGCCTTCCGGCAGGTCCGCAAGGCCGATCGACAGGCGGGTCAGCCTTTCAATGTCCCGGAGATAGCCGCGCTCGTCCTCGCCGACGAATGAGATGGCGACGCCCGCCGCCCCCGCGCGCGCCGTGCGGCCGATGCGGTGAACATACTGTTCGGGGACGTTTGGGATCTCGTAATTGATGACGTGGCTGACCCCGTCGATGTCGAGCCCGCGCGCGGCGATGTCGGTTGCGATGAGGATGCGGAGCCTGCCCGAGCGGAAGGCGTCGAGCGTGCGCTCACGCTGCGGCTGGCTCTTGTTGCCGTGGATCGCCGCTGCCTTGACGCCCGCCTTGTCGAGATTGCGGACAATCTTGTCGGCGCCGTGCTTGGTGCGCGTGAAGACGAGCGCGCGGTCGATCGAATCGTCCTGGAGCGTCAGCGTCAGCAGCGCCGGCTTGTCGGACTGGCGGACATAGGTCGCGACCTGCTCGACGCGCTCGGCGGTCGTCGCGACCGGTGCCACCGCGACGCGCACCGGGTCCTTCTGATAGGCGCCCGCGAGTTCGGCGATCGCCTTCGGCATGGTCGCCGAGAACAGCAGCGTCTGACGATCGCGCGGCAGCATGGGCATCAGCTGGCGCAGCGCATGGATGAAGCCGAGATCGAGCATCTGATCGGCCTCGTCGAGCACCGCGACTTCGACGGCGTTCAACATCGCCGCCTTGCGGTCGATGAGGTCGATAAGGCGCCCCGGCGTCGCGACGAGGATGTCGACGCCGCGCTGGAGATCGCGGATCTGGCGGTTGATGGGCACGCCGCCGAAGACGGTCGTGACCGACACGCGGATATTCTTTCCGTAGGCGGAGAAGGACGCGGCGATCTGCGCGGCGAGTTCGCGCGTCGGCGCAAGAACGAGCACGCGCGCCGATTTCGGGCGCAGCGGCTTCGGATTGCGCGCGAGGCGATCGAGGATCGGCAGCGCGAAGGCCGCCGTTTTGCCGGTGCCGGTTTGCGCGATGCCGAGGATGTCGCGGCCTTCGAGCGCGGGCGGGATCGCCTGCATCTGGATCGGGGTCGGGGTTTCATAGCCTTCGGCGGCGACGGCTTTGGCGATCGGCGCGGCGAGGTTCAGCGAAGAAAAGGTGGTCAAGATAAAGGTCCAATGTCGTTTGGGCGGACGCCGCGGCGCCCGCACCAAGCGAGCCCCCGCAGGCGCATGGCCCGGCGTTCAGGGAACGACCCGCGTGAGAGAGGGCGTAAGGGGGTTTGTCAAATCTGAAGACGGGGGCTTCAATGTCGGGATTTGTCCCCGCAGCGCTTCACGCCGCCCCCATCATGCCGCCGAAAGGCGACAGACGATGTCGCGCATATGGGCCCGGCCGGGTTAATTGTCAATGAAGACTGCTAAACTCCGATATCCTCATTCCAAAGCGCCGGGTTCTCCCTGATAAAACGCGCCATCAGCGCGATTGAATCCGCATGCTGAAGGTCGATGACCTCGACGCCCTTCGACCGCAGCCAGTCCTCATTGCCGCCGAAATTGACCGTGTCGTTGACGACGAGGCGCGGGATGTTGAACTGCGCGATCGTGCCGGCGCACATCAGACAGGGCGACAATGACGTGTAAAGCGTCATGCCGCGATAAGTCTTCTGGCGGCCGGCGTTCCTGAGGCAATCCATTTCGCCATGGAGGATCGGATCGCCTTTCTGGACGCGCTGGTTATGACCCGACGCAATCAGCCGCTCGCCGGCGGCCAGCGCCGACCCGATCGGAAGGCCGCCGTTGTCGGCGCTTTTCTTCGCCTCAAGGAAGGCGAACTCGGCGAAACGCCGGTCCCACTCTGAAATTGTCATGACGGATTCCGTGCGCAATCTGCGGTTCGATCTTGCCGAGAGCGGTGAGGCGACGCAATGTCGGCGCATGCCGATCACCGTCGTCAATCACCCGCTCGTCCAGCACAAGCTGACCCTGATGCGCGAGAAGTCGACCGGAAACGCCCTCTTCCGGCAGACCTTGCGCGAAATATCGTTTCTTCTCGCTTATGAGGTGACGAAGGACCTTGAGCTCGGCGTGCGCGAGATTGAAACCCCGCTGGAGCGCGGACGGTTTCCGTGGCTTGAAGGCCGCCGGCTGTGTTTCGTGTCGATCCTGCGCGCGGGCAACGGCCTTCTTGAAGGGATGCTCGATCTCGTGCCGGAAGCGCGCGTCGGCCATATCGGGCTTTACCGCGATCACGCGACGCTGAAGCCCGTGCAATATTACCTGAAGCTGCCGGAGGCGATGGGCGAACGCGAGGTGATCGTCGTCGATCCCATGCTGGCGACCGGCAATTCCGTCGCCTTCGCGCTGAAGCGCTTGAAAGAAGCCGGCGCGCGGCGGCTCCGCTTCATGTGCCTGCTCGCCGCGCCGGAAGGCGTCGCAGCGCTCGAAGACGCCCATCCCGACGTGCCGGTCTTCACCGCTGCGATCGACCGCCAGCTGAACGAGAAGGGCTATATTCTCCCGGGCCTCGGCGACGCCGGCGACCGGATCTACGGGACCGCTTAGGTCAAGCGAGGCCCGCGCGGCCTATCGCCAGGAACTTGTTGCGGCGATGGATGCGGATGTCGTTCGGCGACAGTCCGGAGAGTTCGTCGAGCGCTTCCTCGATCGCGTCGCCGAGACGCTCGACCGCGACCACCGGATCGCGGTGCGCGCCGCCGACCGGTTCCGGGACGATTGCGTCGATGACAGCGAGGGATTTGAGGTCCTCGGCGGAGATCTTCATCGCTTCGGCGGCGTCGGGCGCCTTGCTGTCGCCCTTTCCTTGCGCATCCTTCCAGAGGATCGACGCGCATCCTTCCGGCGAGATCACCGAATAGACCGAGTGCTCGAACATCAAGACCTTGTTGGCGGCGGCGAGCGCGACGGCGCCGCCCGACCCGCCCTCGCCGACGACGGCGGCGATGAGCGGGGTTCCGAGCGACAGGCACCGCTCCGTGCACGTTGCGATCGCCTCCGCCTGCCCGCGCTCCTCGGCGCCGCGCCCCGGATAGGCGCCGGGCGTATCGACGAGGGTGATGACCGGCAGGCCGAAGCGTTCGGCCATGTCCATCAGGCGGATCGCCTTGCGATAGCCTTCGGGGTTCGCCATGCCGAAATTGTGCTTGACGCGGCCGGCCGTGTCGGAGCCCTTTTCGTGCCCGATCAGCATGACGGATCGGCCGCGAAAGCGCGCCGGGCCGCCGAGGATCGCCTCATCCTCGCCGAACGCGCGGTCGCCGGCGATCGCCGTGAAATCTTCCGTCAGCAGACGGACATAGTCCGAGAAATGCGGGCGCTCGGCGTGGCGGGCGACCAGCGTCTTCTGCCAGCGGGAGAGATTCCGGTAGGTCTCCTTCAGAACCTCATGCGAGCGCGCCTCCAGGCGGCGGATTTCGTCCGCAACGCTTTCCTTGTCCTCGCCCTGGCGCCGCAATTCTTCGATGCGTCCGTCGAGCTCAGCGATCGGCTTTTCAAAATCGAGATATTTGAGCATGGCCTTTTTCTAGGCGTCGCCGACCATTCCTTCAAGCCGCAGGGTCCTTGCGCCTCTTCGCGAGCGGATGGGCCGTGAAGACGAGGTCTTTCAAGCGGTCCTGAGCGACATGGGTGTAGATCTGCGTCGTCGTGATGTCGGCGTGGCCGAGCATCGCCTGCACGCTGCGAAGGTCCGCCCCGCCCGACAGGAGGTGAGTCGCGAAGGCGTGACGCAGGACGTGAGGCGACACCCGCTCCGGGGGCACGCCGGCCGCGACCGCGAGGTCTTTCAGCATCTGGGCGAAGCGCGCCGCCGTCACATGGCCGGACTTTCCCCGCGAGGGAAAGAGAAAGGGAGACGCGACCGGTTCGCCGTCCCGGCCCTTCGCCAGAAATTCGTTCCGCAGGCGGAGATAGGCTTCAAGCGCCCGGCGCGCCGGGGCGCCGACGGGAGCGAGCCGTTCACGGCCCCCTTTGCCGCGCACGAGGACCGTCTCGCCGCGTGTCGCCGCCGCGAGCGGCAAGGCGACAAGCTCCGAAACGCGCAGCCCCGCCGAATAAAGAAGCTCGACCATGGCGCGCAGCCGCACCGACCGCGCGTCGGCGCCCATCGCTGCGTCGGCGAGGCGGGCGGCTTCCTCCTCGCTGAGGACTTTCGGCAAAGGGCGGCGCGTGCGCGGGCGGTCGATCGCCTTCGCCGGATTGTCAGCCCGATGTCCCTCTTCATAAAGGAAAGCGTAGAACTGCCTCAGCGCTGAGACTTTCAGCGCCGCCGTCGAAGGCGAAAGCCCGTCTTTCTCAAGTCCGGCGAGGAAAGCTGAAATGTCGTCGGCGCCGGCCGTAAGCAGCGTTTCCTTCCGTTTGCGGACGAACGCCGAGAACCGGGCGAGATCCCGCCCGTAATTTTTCAGCGTCATCGCCGCGGCGTTGCGGTCGACCGTCATCATCTCCAGGAACAGCGCGATCAGCGGGTCGGCCGCCGCAGCGTCAACTTTCGTCGGCGCGCTCACTGCGCGGGTTTCGGCTTGAGGCGCGGCGCCGGCCCGTTGGCGGCGGACGGCGCGGTCGCCGCCGCAGGCGCGGCGCTCGGCGGCTGGAGGCGTGCGTAACGCTCCTGCAGCAGGCGCTCCACGCTGCGCCGGCGGGCGAGATCGTCAAGCCCGGCGATCGCGAGCCCGCGCGTGACGACGACTTCCGCAACGGGATCGCCGTTCGCCGCCGGCCCTGAGGCGACGAGCGCGGCGAGCGCGCCCTGCCCGGCGATACGCTCGGCCGCCGCTTCGATGACGGCGTCGACGGCGAGCGCCGGTACGGCGGACGCGCGCGGGTCTGGATTGCGCGGCGCGCCGGCGCCTGCTTTCGCCGCGGCGACGAGGGCGGGAATGTCCGAGGCCGCGCCCGCGCCTGCAATATCGCCGGCGGCGAGCCAGGCTTCGGCCCCCGCGACATCGCCGAGCGCCAGCCTCGCGAGCGCGAACGCCTCCGCCTCGCCGCGGCTTACGAGGATGCCGTCGAAGCCTTTGACGTCATCCGCGAACAAGGCCGCCGCCAGAAACAGCGTGTCGAAATCGCGGACGGCGCTGAAAACCCCGCCGGCGAGCGCCGCACGGTCGCGCGCAAATTCCGGCGCTGATTTCGAGCGCAGGTTCTGATAGGCCGCCGCGAGCGCGACGGCATCGTCCGGACGCTGACGAAACGCCTCCGGCCCGCCCGCGACGGCGGCGACGTCAAGCGCGGCGTTGCCGAAAAGGTCCTTCAGGGAGGCGCCGCTCATCACCCCCATGGCGCTGGCGCGCCGCGCGGCGACGAGGCGAGCGGCGAGCGGCGCCGATGCATCCGCTGCGAGGGCCTTGAGGAGTCCCGCTTCAGCGTCAGGCGCGACAGCCGCGGCAACGCCAGCATGCCGAAGCGCCCCGTAGTGAACGGCGTCCGCGGCCTCGGCGCCGGGCTTTGGTTTTCCGCCGGCCGCCATCGGTCCGAGGACCGCTTCGTCGGCCGGCGAGAGCGCGCCGCGTTCGCGCAACAGCTTCAGCGCGAGATCGGCGGCGTCGAGTTCGCCCGCGACCATATAGCAGAGCGCGCGCAGCCTGGCGCCGCTGACGCTGTCGCGCGGCGCTGAGATGCGCTGGGCTTTCTGACACGCAGCCGCATTGTCGCCGGCGAGAAGATCGGCGGTCGCCATCGCTTCAAGAAGACCAGGGTCCGATTTGCCGCCGATGGCGAGGCTTTCGATCACGCGCGCCTCCTCAATGAAGCCGAGCCGCACCAGCGCCTTCAGCTTCTCGCCGCCGAGGGATGCGTCCGCGCCTTGCGGCGCGTCGCCGCCGGAGAGCAGCACACGGCGCGCCGCGACGCCGATCGACGGCGAAGCGGGCCGCGCCGGAATCTCCCGCATAAGACTGGTGAGCACCCGCGCATCGGCGCCGCGCCAAAGACCTGGCGGAAGCGCGCCGGCGTCGCGGCCGAGAAGGCCTGTTGCGAAAGCGTCGCGAGCGAGCGTCGTCTGTTCGACAGGGGCGAGCGGCGCCGTCTGCGCGTAAGCAGCGCCTGCAGCCAGCATGGCGGAAAGAAGAAACATCGCCTTAAGCATCGGGCAGTCCGATTGCGTTCTGTTCGATGGTCCGGGTCTCGGGCTTCAAGGTGAGGCCGAACACGAAAAGGCCCACGAGAGCCAACAGGGCGATGACGACGATGGCGATGGCAAAACGCAAGGGAATGCTCCACTCCGGTCACGAATCGGGCCCCGCGGTTCTAGACCAGCTTGGCGGCCCATTGAAGGACGGCCTGCCTTCGGGCTCGGCCACTGGCGCGCCCGGGCGGGCTTCATTAAAGCTCTGAAGCGTTATGCCAGCCTCGCGCCGCAAGGTTCTCCCCGCGTTGTCGATTGACCGGCCGATCGTCCTTGTCGGCATGATGGGGGCCGGGAAAACGACTATCGGACGCCGCCTCGCCGAGTCCCTCGCCCTCCCCTTCCATGACGCCGACGCCGAAATTGAGGCGGCCGCCGGGATGAGCGTGTCGGAACTCTTCGAAAAGCACGGAGAGGAAAGCTTCCGGCAGGGCGAGGCGAAGGTGATCGCACGCCTTCTGTCCGGCGCGCCGATCGTGCTCGCGACCGGGGGTGGCGCCCTGACCAACGCGGAGACCCGCAAACTCGTCGCCGACTGCGCGATGTCGATCTGGCTGCGCGCCGACGTCGACACGCTCGTCAAACGCGCGACCCGTCGCCCGACAAGGCCGCTGCTCAGCAAAGGGGACCCGCGCGCCACGATCGCGCGTCTCCTGGCGGAACGCACCCCCTATTACGAAGGCGCGACGCTGACGGTCGACAGCCAGCCGGGCGCGCATGGCAAGACCGTCGCGGCGATCCTCGCGGCGCTTCATGCGCACCTTGCTGCAGAGGCCGCCCCATGACCGTCGACCGCCTCACCGTGTCGCTCGGGACCCGCAGCTATGAGATCGCCGTCGGCGACGATGTCATCGATAACGCGCCGGCGCATCTCGGGCCGCTGTTGAAGCGTCCCTTCGTCGCGATCGTCACCGATGCGCATGTCGAAGCCGCGCAAGGATCGCGTCTGCGGCGCGCCCTCGCGAGCGGCGGCGTCGCCAGCGAGACCGTCATCCTGCCGCCCGGCGAAGCGACCAAGTCGTTCGCGCAACTCGAAGATCTCTGCGAGACGCTGCTCGGCTTCGGCGTCGAGCGCGGCGATCTTGTCATCGCGTTCGGCGGCGGCGTCATCGGCGACCTGACGGGTTTCGCCGCGTCTATGCTGCGGCGCGGATGCCGGTTCGCGCAGATGCCGACGACGCTGCTGGCGCAGGTCGACAGCGCGGTCGGCGGCAAGACAGCGATCAACGCCCGTCACGGCAAGAATCTCATCGGCGCCTTTCACCAGCCGGCGATCGTGCTCGCCGACATCGCCGCGCTTGAAACCCTGCCCGCGCGGGAGTTGCGCGCCGGCTATGCGGAGATCGTCAAATATGGCGCGCTCGGCGATTCGGCGTTTTTCGCCTGGCTTGAAGCGCATGGCGCGAAGCTTATTGCTGGCGACCGCACGGCGCGGCGCGAGGCGGTCCTGCAATCCTGCGCGGCGAAGGCGCGGATCGTCGCCGCCGACGAACGGGAAGAGGGAGAGCGCGCGCTTCTCAATCTCGGCCACACCTTCGGCCATGCGCTGGAAGCGGCGTTCGGTTATTCGGAGAAGCTCCTCCACGGCGAGGCGGTCGCCGCCGGCATGGGCCTCGCTTTCGATTTCTCCGTCAGCGAAGGCCTTTGCGCGGCCGCCGACGCAGAGCGCCTGAAAAATCATTTGAAGGCGTCAGGGCTTCCGGCCGGGCTCTCCGATATCGCCGGCGCGCGGGATTTCTCAGCCGAGGCGTTGCTCGCCTTCATGTTGCAGGACAAGAAGGTCGAACACGGACGGCTGACGCTCATTCTCGCGCGCCGCATCGGCGAGGCCTTCATCGCGCGCGACGTCGCCGCCGATAAAGTGCGTCGCTTCCTCGACTGCGCCCGCCGCTAATTCATGTATCGCAATCGCCGCCACTCCGATGAATGACACCATGCGAGGCATCCAATGCACACCGGCGCCATGTTGACGATCGGCGCGATCTTCCTGCTGCTTCTGATGTCCGCCTTTTTTTCGGGCTCGGAAACCGCGCTCACCGCGGCCTCTCGCGCGCGCATGCACAAGCTTGAAGG
>CAZOEB010000006.1:0-63974 GCA_964578685.1 uncultured Caulobacterales bacterium | reverse complement strand
CGGCGACGCCCATGTCGTAGACGCCTTCGAAGTCCGCGGAGGGCTTTGGGAACCCCACGGGAAGGAGGTCTTCCGCCGGCGCTGCGGGCGCTGCCGCCGCCGGCGCTTCGGCGGCCGCCGTTTCCAGCGTCTCGATATCAGCATCCTTTTTGCCGCAAGCAGCGACGGCGAGAACCGCCAAGACAACCAAACCGCGATTACTCATGGGAACCCCCTCATTACCGTGCGTTCGAAGCTAAGGCGGTTTTTCACCGGGCGTCGCCTTCGGCGCCGGACAATTGCCAAAAAGTAATGTTCGGCGATAACTCCGGGAACGGAACAAGTTGAAGCATTTTTTGAAAAACTTTCGATTCCTTAACCCCGCCAACCCTTTGACCGATCAATGGAAATCTGACATTACCGCCGCGATTTCGCCGCCGATTCCCGGCGTCGCGAGCAGGGGTGCATGGATTATGAGCAAGAACTGGTTGGTTTTGTTGGCAGTTTCGGCAGGCGCGATCGCCCTGACGGCCTGCGCGAAGAAAGACGAAGCGAAGACGGAGACGGATGTCGCCGTTGAAGAGGCGGGCGAGGCGATTGACGAAGCGGTTGACGCGACGGCGGACGCCGCTGGCGAAGTCGTTGACGACGCCGCTGCTGCCACGGATGCGGCGATGGACGCCACGGGCGAAGTCGTTGATGACGCCGCAACCGCCGTTGAGGGCGCTGTCGATGACGCGGGCAACATGATGGACAAGGCCGCTGACGAAGCGGGCGCCATGATGGACAAAGGCGCTGATGAAGCCGGCGCCATGATGGACAAGGCCGAGGAAGCCGCTGAAGAAGCCACGACCGACGCCCCGGGCCGGCGCTAATCGCGCCTCCCGTCTGGAAATTCTCGCCGGAGCGCTCGCATCCGGCTTTGAGAGCTTCTGGAAAGCCGCCCCGCGACGTCGCGGAGCGGCTTTTCATTTTTCAGCGGATTTCCGCTTGCCGCTGACAGCCGGTCTTGGGAAGGATCGCCGCGATGACGCGCGCGCTGAACCCGGTATTCGCTTCTCGCCCCGTAACGATTTTCGCCGTCATGTCGGCTCTCGCGAGAAAACACGGCGCGATCAATCTCGGCCAGGGATTTCCGGACGAAGACGGCCCGCAGGACCTCAAAGAAATCGCCGCGCGGGCGATCCTTGAAGAGCCCAACCAATACGCCCCGGTCGGCGGCCTCCCTGCCTTGCGCGAAGCGGTCGCGGCCGCGAACAAGCGCTTTTACGGCGTCGACGTCGATCCCGAGACGGAAACGCTGGTCACCGCCGGCGCGACCGAGGCGCTCGCCGCGGCGTTCATGGCGTTTCTTCAGCCTGCGGATGAAGCGATCCTGCTCGCGCCCGTTTATGACTGCTACGCGCCGATCGTCGAGGCGGCGGGCGCCGATCCGAAGATCGTCCGGCTCAAGCCGTCGCAATGGCGGATCGAACGCGCGGCGATCGAGGCGGCTCTGACGCCGAAAACGCGCGTCATCGCGATCAACACCCCGCATAACCCGACGGGCCGCGTGCTGACGCGCGACGAGCTTCAGATCGTCGCCGACATCGCGATACAGCGCGACCTGATCGTCATCTGCGACGAAGTTTACGAGCACCTGGTCTTCGACGGGCGCGCGCATCTGCCGCTGATGGCGTTTCCCGGCATGCGCGCGCGCACCGTCCGGATCGGCTCGGCCGGCAAGACCTTTTCGATGACCGGCTGGCGCATCGGCTATGTGACGGGCCCGGCGCGGCTCATCGACGCCGTCTTAAAGGCGCACCAGTTCATCGCCTATACCTGCCCTCCGCACGTCCAGAAGGCGGTTGCGGCGGGGCTTCATTTCCCGGACCGCTATTTCTCCGGCTTCATCGCATCCCTTGAGGCGAAGCGCGACCTGACGGCGGCGCTCCTCAGCGACGCCGGCCTCACGCCGCTTCCCTGCGAGGGAACCTATTTCATCAGCGCCGACATTCGCGGCGTCAGCGATGCCAACGACGGCGCATTCTGCCGCGAATTGACGGAAAAGGCCGGCGTCGCCGCTGTGCCGGTCTCGGCCTTCTATCCGGAAGGCGACAACAAGGCGCCGCGTCATCTCGCGCGGTTCTGCTTCTGCAAGAAGACCGACGTCCTCGAAGCCGCAGGCGAACGGCTGAAGCGCTATTTCAAGGGATGAGTTCGATGCGAACGATGCTGCTCGCGGCCGTGCTGTCCGTCGCCGCAAGCGCCGCCGGCGCCGCGGTCGATTTCAAGGATATCGACAAAGGCCTGAAGGAGGTCGTCGCCGGCAAGGGGAAGGGCGATCCCGTCGCGGGCGCGGCGCTCGCCGTCTTCAAGGGCGACCGGCTCGTCTATTTCGGCGCCGCCGGCTGCGCCGAATACGGCGCCGACGGCAAGACCTGCATGCGCCCGCTCTCCCCGGAAATGAAGCTGCGCGTCGCGTCGATTTCAAAGATGGCGCTGGCGGTGGCGCTCGAACCGCTGATCAGGGCCGGCAAGATTGATCCGGATGCGGATGTTTCATCCTATCTCGGCTGGACGTTGCGCAACCCGAACTTTCCAGACCGCCCGATCACCGTCCGCCAGCTCCTCGCACACACATCCTCGATCCGCGACCCGGAAGAATACTGGGTGGGCGCGCCGGCGAAATTCGAGAGGTTGTTCGAGAACCCCGCCGCCTTCGCCGCAGCGGAAGATGGGGCCGATCGCGGACCCGGCGCGTGGTTCCGCTACGCCAACCTCAATTACGGGATCCTCGCGGGCGTCATCGAAGGCGTCGCCGGCGAGCGCTTCGATCATTATATGACGCGCGTCCTCTTCGAGCCGATGGGGCTCGACGCCGGCTACAACTGGTCAGGCGTCTCCCGGGAAGCGCGCGAGGCCGGCGCGGCGCTCCACCGCAGAGAGGAAGGCCTCTGGCGCGTCTCCGTCGATGATGCGGCGATGCGCCTTGCCGAACCTGCGTCATTCCTCGCCGCCGACGGTCTCGATCGCGCGGCCTATCTCACCGCCTACAAGCCGGGCGACAATCCGACGCTGTTCTCCCCGCAAGGGGGATTGCGCGCCTCGGTCCTTGATCTCGGGCGCATCGCGCAACGCCTCAAAGGCGCGGATGCGCTGACCGCGCCGCAATGGCGCTACGACCCGCAAAAGCCGAACGGCGATACGGAGGAGGAATTCTTCGCCGCCTTCGGCATGGGCGCGCAGATCGTCAGGGGAAGCGGCGGCTTCTTCCGTAACCGGACAATCATCGGACATCCGGGCGAGGCGTACGGGCTTTACAGCGGCGCCTGGCTGATCAAGGCGGCGCCCGGCGCCGGGTTCCCTGACGATCTCGTCATCGCCTTCGCCATTACGGGAACCGAGAGGACGCCGCCTAAGGGCGCGCATCCCTCCTTCAATGCGGTTGAGGAGCAAATGATGCGGCTCGGCATGACGGCCGCCTATGCCGGCGACGCCGCCGCACCGAAACCTTTTGACGAAGCGGCGGACGCGCGCGCCGATGTCGATCAAGCCTTTGCGGCGGCCGCCGCGGACGGCCGCCGCGTCGCGCTCATTCTCGGCGGCAACTGGTGTCATGACAGCCGCGCGCTCGCGGCGCGCCTCGCCGAGGGGCCTCTGGCGGCGCTGATGACGGAGAAGTTTCACACTGTTTTCGTCGATGTGGGCCGCCGCGAACGCAATCTCTGGCTGCCGCGCCGCTATGGCCTCGGAACCCTCGCCGGCACGCCGACGGTGCTCGTCGTGTCGGCGGACGGCGCGCTCCTCAACGCCGACAAGGTCTTTGACCTGACGACGGCGGACTCGCTCCCCGGTGAGACGATCACGGACTATTTCAAAGACTACGCGGCAGACGGGCCGGGGATCGATTAAATCGCAGTAAAAATTAGGCATTCGCCTTGAAGCGTGCGGTAAACCGGCGTTGAGGTCCGCCGTCTGTTTTCAATTGGAGGGCTATTCCCATGAATACGAAGATCACCCTGACGCTCGGCGCCGCCTTTGCGTTCGGCCTTGCGGCCTGCGCCACCGAAAAAACGACCGCGGACGCGGCTCCTGAGGCGGCTACGTCATCTGTTGCCGCGGAAGAAACCGTTACGACCGACGAAGCGACGATCGAACCGGCGTCGGCGACCGCTGAGGCGACCGTCGAAATGACGGGCGAGGCGGTCGCGGCGGACGCAACGATGGTGAAGGACGACGCCATGGCCGCCGAAGGCGAAGCCATGATGAAGAAAGACGAAGCGGCAGCCGCAGAAGGCGTGACGCCTGCCGCCGCCGACGCCGCTGAAGGTGCGGTCGAAGCCGCGACCGAAACCATGGAAACGGCCGTCGAAGCCGCTCCGCAGAACTAAGACTGATTTTTGTTGCGTATAGACCTGCGGCGCTTCCTTCGGGAAGCGCCGTTTCTTTTGGCGCAGGCTTCCGCGCGCGTTCGTGAAGGCCTCCCGCCTTTCAACAGCTGCGAGCCGTTCGCATATGGGGGTCGACAATCCTCCACCGAAAGGACGGCTTCCAATGATCCTTATCCGCAAGGGCGCTGACCGCGGCCATGCCGACCATGGCTGGCTGAAGGCGCGCCATTCCTTCTCCTTCGCCAATTATCATCATCCCGACCACATGGGATTCCGGGCGCTGCGCGTCATCAATGAGGATGTCGTGCAGGGCGGTGCGGGCTTTCCCCCGCACGGGCACCGCGACATGGAAATCATCACCTATGTCCTTTCCGGCGCGCTTGAGCACAAGGATTCGACCGGCGGCGGCGGCGTCATTCGCCCTGGTGAAGTGCAATACATGGCCGCAGGCAGCGGCGTGACGCATAGCGAGTTCAACGCCTCGCGCGAGGAACCTGTGCATCTTCTGCAGATCTGGCTCCTGCCGAATGCGGCGAACCATCGGCCGCGCTATGAGCAGAAGTCGTTCGGCGAGGAACGCCGCAACGCCTTGCGCCTCGTCGCGTCGCCTGACGGCGCTGAAGGCTCGATCGCGATCAATCAGGACGCTTCGGTTTATGCCAGCGTTCTCGACGAGGGCGCGACGCTTGAGCATCGCTTCGGTTCGGGCCGTTACGGCTATCTGCAGCTCGCCAAGGGCGGTCTCGAAATCGGCGGCGTGATCATGCAGGCCGGCGACGGCGCCAAGATCGCCGCCGAGGCGGCGATCAGCGTCAAGGCGCTCGCCCCCGATACGGAGTTTCTGCTGTTCGACCTTCATTAGGCGTTCGCCTGACGGGCCCCTTGCGGAAATCCGCGGACGGGGCCCGTTTGCGCCAGGCCCGCCGCCGCATTACAGAGACGCCGATGCTGAACGATCTCTACAGCGAACGGATCCTCGCCGCCGCGGCGGCGATCCCGCCGGCGCGGCGTATCCCCTCGCCGGACGCGAGCGCGCGGAAAGTGAGCCGCGTCTGCGGCTCGGAGGTCGTCGTCGATCTCGTCCTCAAGAACGGGCTGGTCGCCGATTTCGGCATCGAAGCGAAAGCCTGCGCGCTGGGGCAAGCCTCGTCCTCGATTGTTGCGCGCAACATCATCGGCGCGTCGCCGCAAGAGCTTTTTCGGCTGCGAGACGAGATGCGCGCAATGCTGAAGGAAGGCGGCGGACCGCCCGAAGGGCCGCGTTGGCGCGAGCTCGAATCTCTGTCGGCGATCCGCGACTATCCGCAACGGCACGCATCGACGCTGCTCGTCTTCGAGGCCGTGTGCGAGGCGCTTGTTTCGCTCGGCTTTTCGCCGTCTGCGTCATCACATCACGTCACGCAGGCGTGACCCGCGAATTCGTGTTGTTGAAAGAACAGCGGCGCAGTCTATCTTAACTGAGCAGGAGCGGCCCTTCTCTCTCCCCCTCGGGCCACTTTTCGCTAAGGCCGTCCGCGCGATTCTTCTCTCTCCCCCAGCGCGCGGGCGGCCGACTTCTCCAGCATGACGCTACGCGGCGATGAAGCCCAGCTGATGCGCGCCGGCGGTTTGCGCCGCTTCCTCGCGCAGCCATTTCTTGAACGCCTTCACCGCGGCGCTGCGCGACTTCGACGCCGGATGGACGAGATAATAGGAAAACGACGAAGGCGTCGTCAGATCGAAGGGCGCGACGAGCCGGCCCGCTTCAAGGTCCGCAAGCGCGATCGTCGACTTGGCGAGCGCGACGCCCTTGCCCGCGACCGCCGCTTCGATGACGAGGCTCGACTGGTTGAATTTCGCGCCGCGCTTGGCGTCGACGCCGGTGACGCCCGCCGCCTTCAGCCACATCGCCCAGCTCGGGCTCGAAAGCTCTTCCTGATCTGGACTGCCGTCATGGAGGAGCGGGTGATGCGCAAGATCCGCGGGCGTGCGCAGCGGCTTTTCGCCGGTCAGAAGGCGCGGGCTGCAGACGGGCAGGATCGATTCCTCCATCAGGAGTTCGACTTCGAGCCCCGGATAGGTCCCGCCGCCATAGCGGATCGCTAGATCGACATCGTCGACGGCGAAATCGACGACTTCCATGTCGGCCGAAATCCACACCTCGATTTCGGGGTTCTTCTCCTGGAAGCGGTCGAGCCGCGGCACCAGCCATTTCGCCGCCAGCGAGGGCGCGACCGAAACGGTCAGGCGACGGGAGTCGCCGCGGGCGGTGAGGATGCGCGCGGCTTCATCGAGCTTGTCGAAGGCCTCGCGCAAGATCGGCAGGCTCGCCTGCGCCGCGTCGGTCAGCAGAAGCGCCCGCTTCGTTCGCCGGAACAGCCGGCCGCCGATGTAGTCTTCGAGCGTCTTGATCTGCTGGCTGACCGCGCCCGGCGTCACATGCAGCTCGTCGGCTGCTTTAGTGAAACTCATGTGCCGGGCGGCGGCCTCGAATACTTTCAGCGCGTTTAGCGGCGGCAGGCTCTTCATAAAGTGCCCCTAAAATGGGATTTTGAACGTCCGCTTTACGCCGCCGCCAGGGAATAGTCATCAGAAATTCTGACACGTGATCGTGAACGGCCATCCCGGCTGGCAAAGACGACGTATTTCGCGCCATCGGCGGATAGAGTTAGCCAATCTGAACTGACGGTCAGGACTAATCGCTTTAACTGGCCGTGGAAGGCTGCTTTGGTGCGGTCTCGGCGCTGCCGCGTTGCAATAGTCAAATCTAACCCATTTAGAAAAACTGACATGAAATTCTTCCCTGCCTTTTTCGATCTCAACGGCCGCCGGGTTCTTGTCGCCGGGTCCGGCGAAGTCGCCAGCCGCAAGGCGCGGCTCCTCCTCGATGCCGGCGCCGCGATTGAATTCGCCGCGCCCGCCTTCACGCCAGACTTCGCCGCAGAATGGACGGGCCAGGCGGCCTTGACCCAAGCGACGCCGGAGACCGCGCCCATTGCGGGCGCCGCGCTCGTCTTTGTCGCCGTCGAAGACTTGGGCGAGGCGGCCGCCTGGACGCGGGCGGCGCGCGCCGCGGGGGTTCCCGTCAACGCCGTCGACCGCCCGGCGCTCTCTGACTTTGCAACGCCCTCGATCGTCGACCGCGGCGACGTCGTCGTCGCCATTTCGACCGGCGGCGCCGCGCCCGTTCTCGGCCGGCGCCTGCGCGAGAAGATCGAAGCGCTGCTCCCTGCGCGCCTTGCGGCGCTCGCCGCTGTTGCGGGGTCATTGCGCGAAACGGTCGCGGCGCGGGTCGCGCCGTCCGCGCGCCGCGCCTTCTGGGAACGCTTTTTCGACGGGCCCGCCGCCGCACAGGCGCTTGCGGGCGACGACGCAGGCGCGCGCCGCGCCGCCCTCGCGGCGCTCGATGATCCGCAGGCGGATCAATCGGGCGGCGTCGTCCACATCGTCGGGGCGGGGCCGGGCGATCCCGACCTTCTGACGCTCAAAGCCTTGCGCCTGCTTCAGGACGCCGACGTCATTCTCTATGACCGGCTCGTCAGCGATGACATCCTGAAGCTCGCCCGGCGCGACGCGCTGCGCCTTTATGTCGGCAAGGCGAAGGCCGATCACGCCGTGCCGCAGGCGGAAATCGAGGCTCGCCTCATCGCCTTCGCGCGCGAAGGAAAGAAGGTCGTGCGCCTCAAGGGCGGCGATCCCTTCATTTTCGGACGCGGCGGGGAAGAACTCGAAGCGGTGCGCGCCGCCGGCGTTCCTGTTTTTGTGACGCCCGGCGTCACCGCGGCGATCGGCTGCGCGGCCGCAGCCGGGCTGCCGCTCACCCACCGGGACGCCGCGCAGGCGCTCACTTTCGTCACCGGCCACGCGAAGGGCGAGGCTGAGCCTGATCTCGACTGGGCGGCGCTCGCGGCGCTCGGCCACACGCTCGTCGTCTATATGGGCGTGACGAAGGCCGCAGCGATCGCGGCGAGCCTCATCCGCAACGGCCGCAGCCGCTCGACGCCGGTCGCCGTGATCGAAAACGGCACGCGCGCCGACCAAAAGATCCTGAAGGGAAATTTGTCGGAACTCGGCCGCCTCGTCAGCGAGGGCGCCGTCGAGGGGCCTGCAATTCTCGTCATCGGCGATGTTGCGGCGAAAGCGAACGGCGTTCTCTTGAGCGAGATCGAACCCGCCTTGCGGAGCGCGGCATGAAGGCCGTCACCGCCAATCGCCTCTCCGACGGCGCCGTCGTCTGGCTCGCCCGCGACGGCGCCCTCGCGGAGCGCTTCGAGGCCGCCGCTCTTTATACGGATGAAGAGGCGCCCGCCGCGCTCGCCGCCGTCGCTGCGCAGACGACCGTCGTCGCCGGCGCCTATCTGATTGAAGCGGATGAGAAAGGCCCAGTCGGGCGCGAGGCCTTGCGCGAAACCATCCGCCGCAACGGCCCAAGCGTGCGGCGCGATCTCGGCAAACAGGCGGAGGCGTGAGGATGAGCGGCTATAAGGTTTATGGCGACAGCGTCAGCGGCAATTGCCTCAAGGTGAAATGGACCGCCGATCTCCTCGGGCTCGGCTATGAATGGATCGAAACGAGCGTCCTCAGCGGGGAGACGCGCACGCCCGAATTTCGCGCGCTCAATCCGGCCGGACAGGTTCCCGTGCTCATCACCGTCAAGGGCAAGGCGCTCGCGCAGTCGAACGCCATCATCCTCTATCTCGCCGAAAAGCACGGCGGCGGCCTCATCCCGGACAAGGATTTCGCCCGCGCGAAAGTCTATGAATGGCTGTTCTGGGAGCAGTACAGCCACGAGCCCTATATCGCCGTGCGCCGCTTCCTTAAGGCCTATCTCAAGAAGCCTGACGACGAAATCGATCCGAAGTTGACGGAGCGCGGGCTCGCCGCGCTCTTGCGGATGGAAATTCAGCTTACGGATGAAGAATTCGTCGCCGGCCCTGATTTCACGCTCGCCGACATCGCGCTCGTCGCCTATACGCGCGTCGCGCATGAGGGCGGCTTTGATCTCAGCGCCTTCCCGGCGGTGAAGGCGTGGGTCCGGCGCGTTGAAAAACGCCTTGATCTCGAGGCCGCCTGATGTACCGCTACGATCATTTCGACGAGACCCTTGTGCGCGAGCGCGTCGCCGAGTTTCGCGGCCAAGTCGCGCGGCGGCTCTCGGGCGCCCTCGCCGAAGACGAGTTCAAGCCGCTGCGGCTGATGAACGGCCTCTACCTTCAGCTCCACGCCTATATGCTGCGCGTCGCCGTTCCTTACGGCACGCTCTCCTCGCGCCAGCTCCGGAAACTCGCGCACATCGCGAGGCGTTACGACAAGGGCTACGGTCATTTCACGACGCGCCAGAACATCCAGTTTAACTGGCCGGCGCTGGTCGACGTTCCCGACATTCTCGCCGAGCTCGCCGATGTCGAGATGCACGCGATCCAGACCTCCGGCAACTGCATACGCAACATCACGTCCGACCCCTTCGCCGGCGCGACGGCGGACGAAGTCGACGATCCGCGCATCTGGAGCGAAGCGATCCGGCAATGGTCGACGCTTCATCCGGAGTTTTCGTTCCTGCCGCGCAAGTTCAAGATCGCGGTCACCGCGAGCGACGACGACCGCACGGCGGTGCGGGTTCACGACATCGGCCTGAGGCTCCATCGCAATGAAGCGGGCGAGCGCGGCTTTGAAGTGATCGTCGGCGGCGGATTGGGGCGCACGCCCTATATCGGCGAGACGATCCGCGCGTTCCTGCCGGAACGCCACCTGATCTCGTATCTCGAGGCGATCTTGCGCGTCTATAACGCGCGCGGCCGGCGCGACAACAAATACAAGGCGCGCATCAAGATCCTCGTCGCCAGCGACACGATCGACGAATTCCGGGCGCAGGTCGAAGCGGAATGGGAAGCCTCCGACAAGGCGCGGATCGACTGGCCGGCGGAGGAACTCCTCCGTATACGGCGCCATTTCGCGGCGCCGGCGTTCGAACGCCTGCCGGCGGAAAGTCCGCGTCTCGCCGAGGCGCGCGCTGCGAACGCCGCCTTCGACCAGTGGGTCAGACAGAACGTCGCCGCGCATCGCGAGCCCGGCTATGCGATCGCGCAAATTTCGCTGAAACCGATCGGCAAGTCGCCGGGCGACATTACCGCCGACCAGCTCGACGCCGTCGCGGCGCTCGCCGAGCGCTACTCCTTCGATGAGGCGCGCGCCACGCATGAGCAGAACCTTCTTCTGCCGCATGTGAAGAAGGACGATCTTTACGCCGTCTGGCGCACGCTCGACGCAGCGGGTCTCGCCGAGGCGAATATCGGCCTTGTCAGCGACATCATCGCCTGCCCGGGCCTCGATTATTGCGATCTCGCCAACGCGCGTTCGATCCCGATCGCCGAGCGCATTCAGGAACGCTTCGCCGACAGCCAAGCAGCGGCCGATCTCGGCGAGCTTAAGATCAAGATCTCAGGCTGCATCAACGCCTGCGGCCATCACCATGTAGGCCATATCGGCATTCTCGGCGTCGATAAGAAGGGCGAGGAATTCTACCAGCTCATGCTCGGCGGCTCGGCCGCGACGGACGCAAGCCTCGGCGCGATCACGGGGCGCGGATTCTCCGCCGACGAGGTCGTCGGCGCCGTCGACCGTCTCGTCGGGTTTTTCAAGTCTGCGCGGCTGCCAGGCGAACGTTTTCTCGACGCCTACAGGCGGCTTGGTCCTGCGCCGTTCAAGGAGGTTCTCTATGGCGACGCTGCTTCTCAATGAATCCGGGGCGGCGCCCGGGGCGGCGGTCGAAATAACGCTCGCCGCCTGGCGTGAGGGGGCGCGCCCCGAGGCCGGCCGTTTCGCGCTCGTCATTCCGAATACGGAGGATGTCCGCGCGCTGGGCGAGGCCGTCGCGGCGTTCGACGCCGTCATCCTTGAATTTCCGGACTTCAGGGACGGGCGCGCCTACAGCCAGGCGCGGCTCCTCCGGGAACGGCTAGGGTTTGCGGGTGAAATCCGCGCGCGCGGCGCCGTCCTTCCCGATCAGGCGCTGTTCATGGCGCGCTCGGGTTTCACGGCGCTTGAGATCGGCGAGCGCGATGCGGCGCCGTTTGAAGACGCGCTCAGCGCCTTTTCGGTGTTCTACCAGCCGGCCGCGGACGCCGTCCTTCCCGCCCATGGCCTTCGCGCGCGCCTGCGCGAGGCGGCCTGAGAAAGGCTCTCCCTCAGATGTCCGCGCGCGTTTCAGCGCTGAGGGCGCGAGCTCCCGAAGCCGAGCCGCTTTCCATCGCGGAAAGCGCAGCAGCGCTCAGCGCGGAGTTTGAGACGCTCCCTGCGGAGGCGATCGTCGCCCGCGCGATAGATGAATTCGGGGGCCGCATCGCGCTTGTCTCCTCCTTCGGGGCGGAGGCCGCCGCGCTCCTCCATGTCGTCGCCAGGATCGACCGGACGACGCCCGTCATCTTTCTCGACACCGGAAAGCACTTCGCGCAGACGACCGCCTACCGCGAAGACCTCGCCCGCGCGCTCGGCCTGACCGATGTGCGCGATATTCGTCCGCTAACGGAGGAAACTGCGCAGGCGGATCCGAAGGGCGATCTGTGGCGGCGCGATAACGACGCCTGCTGCGCGCTCCGAAAGGTGCGTCCGCTCGAGCGCGCGCTCGCCGGTTTCGATGCGTGGTTCACGGGACGAAAGCGCGTGCACGGCGCCTTGCGGGCCTTCCTGCCGATCGTCGAGGCGGCGCCCCCGCACATCAAGATCAACCCGCTCGCACGCTGGACGGGCGAAGACGTCGAGACTTATGCGGCGAAGCACGCTCTCCCCGCCCATCCGCTGGTCGAGCAGGGCTTTCGCTCGATCGGCTGCTGGCCCTGCACCGCGCCGATCGCCGTGGGCGATGATCCGCGCGCGGGGCGATGGCGCGGCCTTTCAAAGACCGAATGCGGCATTCACCGCGGCGCGGTCACGCAGCGGATTGCAGAAACGGCCTGATCGCGGCCGCGGCGCCCGGCTCGGTCAGCGTCGGGGCATGGCCGACATTCTCGACCTCGCAATAAGCGAAGTCGGGATTGGCGGCGCGCATCTTCTCGATAATCGGCGGCGTCAGAAGATCGCTGATCGCGCCGCGCACGATCAATGTCGGCGTAGCCGCCATCGCCGCGAACGGAGCCCAGAGATCGGGCGCGGGCCCGACCTCCATCAGCGCCTTGCCGATGCCGGGATCGTAATCGAGCCGCCAACGACCGTCCGCCTCCTGACGAAAAGTGCGTCGCGCGAACAGGCGCCAGAAATCGGCGTCGCGCCCTGGAAAAGCGGGCTCGTTGATCGCGCGGATGCGCGCCGCCGCTTCGTCGATATCGCGCGCGGGCTCGTCCGCGCCGGCCGCACGCGCGCCGACATAGCCGGCGATTCGCGCAATGCCCTCGGGCGCAAGTTCCGGCCCGACATCGTTGATGACCGCCGCCGCGACGCGGTCCCTTGCGGCGGCCGCCGTCAGCATCGTCACGATGCCGCCAAGAGAGGTGCCGACGAAGATCGCACGCGCAATCCCTCGCGCGTTCATGAAAGCGAGAATGTCATCACGATAGGTGAGCGGGTGATAGTTGAGGTGATTCGGGTCATAGTCAGACCGGCCGCGCCCGCGCAGGGAGACGGCGTAGACATCGCGCCCCGTCGCCGCAGCGAACGGCGCGAAATCCTCGAAGTCGGCGGCGTTGCGGGTGAGCCCCGGAATGCAGATCACCGGCGTCCCCGCGCCGCCCGCGGTTTTGTAGACGGCCATCGACAGGCCGTCTTGCAGGCCGACGCGCAGCGTCTGGGCGTTGCTCATGCGGAACCCTTTTGAATCCGGGCGGTCTATCGCCTATCACGCCGGTCGGCGCAATTCGCATCGGGAGTTTGGGTGACGCCAGCCGTGCACGTAAAGCTCCAAGAAGCCGCGGCGCTTCTCCAGCGCGGCGAGGCGGCGCGCGCTTTTGCGATCGCCGATGCGGTCGCACGGGCGAACCCAACGGACGCAGAGGCCCTGCATCTTTCCGCGCTCGCACTTTCGCGGATGGGGGAATGGGACCGCGCCGCCGCCGCGTTCGAGGCCGCCGCGACGCTGCATCCGCGGCGCGAGCTCATTCTCGTCAATCTCGGCAATCATTGGCGGCGCGCCGGACGCCTGATCGAGGCGGCGGACGCTTATGAGCGGGCCGCGCGCGCCGCGCCGAACGCGGCCGAGGCGCACGCCGCGCTCGGGTCGGTGCGCGCGACGCTGGATGACAACAGGGGCGCATCCAGCGCCTTTGAGGCGGCGCTCAGGATAGACCCGCGCAACGCGGCCGCGCTTGTCGGCATGGGCAATCTCGCGGTCGCGCGCGGCCGTCATGAAGAAGCGGTCGAGCTTTTTTCGAGAGCGCTCGACGCCGCGCCCGGCTCCGTCGCCGCGCTCGTCAACCGCGGCGCTGCGCTTCGCCGTCTCGGCCGGCTCGACGCCTCGCTCGCAGATCTCGATCGCGCGTCAGCCCGTGCGCCCTCGATGCCCGAAGCGCAGTTCCAGCGCGCCGCCGCGCTT
Organism: uncultured Caulobacterales bacterium; assembly: GCA_964578685.1. GTDB lineage: Bacteria > Pseudomonadota > Alphaproteobacteria > Caulobacterales > Parvularculaceae > Amphiplicatus. The sequence continues at coordinate 50,123 of CAZOEB010000006.1, read as the reverse complement.
CGGACGATGGCGCGCTTTGACGAGGCCGCTGTCAGCTATCGCGCAGCGCTGGCGCTGGCGCCGATGCGCTCCGACATTCACCGCGAATATGCGGCGATGATGTTCGAAGCGGGGCGCGAAGGCGAAGCGTTCGGCGTCCTTGACGCTGCGATCGGCGCACGGTCCTCAAGCGATTTGCTGACGGCGCGCGGCGAGCTGTCGCTTCTGTTCGGCGATGTCGCAGGGGCGCTTGCGGCCGCGGACCGCGCGCTCGCGCTCAAACCCGATGACCCTTCCGCGCTTGGCCTTGCCGCCAACGCCGCGCGCCAGACCGGCGACATGGGGCGCGCGCTTGAGGCGGCGCGGCGCGCGTCGTCGCTCGCGCCCGGCGACTTCGGCCTCTTGCACCTTTGTTGCGAGGTGGAGCTGGCGAGCGGGCTTGCCGCAGAGGCCGCGCGCCGGCTCGCGGGCCCGGCGCCGCCGGCGCATCTCCAAAAACACATCGCGCTGAAGGCGACGGCGATGCGGGTCGCGGGCGACGAGGATTATCGCCGCTATTACGATTACGACCGCTTCACCGCCCAGATCGACATTGATCCGCCTGAAGGATTTGCGACCATTGCGGACTTCAACGCAGCGCTTTACGCCGCGATCGCGCCGCTTCATCGCACCCGCCAGCGCCCGCTCGAACAGACGCTCTACGGCGGCACCCAGTCGCCGGGGCGCCTGTGGAACGAGAGCCACCCGATCATCAGGCTCTATGCCGAAACCATGCTCACGGCGGCGCGCCGTTTTGTCGGGATTTTGCCGGACGATCCCACGCATCCGTTCCTGGCGCGCAAATCGCTCGATCTCGAATGCGCAGGCGCCTGGTCGGTGATTTTGTCGTCCGGCGGCGGTCACGTCGATCATTTTCATCCCGCAGGATGGATCAGCGCCTGCTATTATGTGGAAAGTCCGCCCGAGATTTTCGCCGGCGATCGCGCGGGGTATCTCCGCCTCGGCGCGACCGGCGTACCGGGGCTATCGCTGCCGGCCGAGCGCTATTTTCCGCCAAAACCCGGGACCGTAGTGTTCTTTCCCTCTTATATCTGGCACGGCGTCGAACCATTCGCTGCGAATGCGCCGAGGGTCACCGCGCCCTTCGACCTTGCGCCCGTCGCGCTCTGATAAAGGTCCTCGCGTTAACCCGCCGGTAACCATGATTTCCGGCCCCTTAACAAAATTGTTGCTTTCGGGAGACGGTCGGAAAGCGCATTCAGGACGGGCGGTTATCTTTGTTGACGTGCGTTCTTTCGCTGCCATAGGGTCCGCGCCAACTGGGTCAAACCGGCCCAGACGCGGCGTTCTCAGCCTATTCCGGGAGGGGGGTCGCGGCAGTGTGCGGTGTCCGAGGGCGGCGAATTCTTTCGGGCATCGCGGTTCATCTCTGGAGGGATATCAATGAGAAAATCGACACTGGCGGCGCAACTTATGCGCTCGACGGTTCTGACGGGGGCGGCGGTCGCCATGGCGGCGCCGGCTTTCGCGCAGGAAGAAGACGAAATCGTCGTAACCGGTTCGCGCATCGCGCGCCAAGACCTCGCAGCGCCAAGCCCGGTGACGACGGTTGACGCTCAGCAGCTCGTTCTGACGAACACGGTCAACACCGAACAGTTCCTGAACACCCTGCCGCAGGTCATCCCGGCCTTCGACTCGACGTCGAACAACCCCGGCAACGGCACCGCGACGGTCAACCTGCGCGGCATCGGCACCGCCCGCACGCTCGTTCTCGTTGACGGTTCGCGTTTCCCACCGGCCGACCCATTCGGCGTGACCGACCTGAACAACATTCCGGCCGCGATCGTTCAGCGCATTGACGTCGTCACCGGCGGCGCGTCTGCCGTTTATGGTTCGGACGCCGTCGCTGGCGTCGTCAACTTCATCCTGAAGGACGACTTCGAAGGCGTGCAGCTCGATGTGTCGAACGAGCTTTCGGCCGCCGGTTGGGATGCGAACATCTTCAACGGCGCCCTGACCCTTGGCGGCAATTTCGCCGACGGCCGCGGCAATGCGATCCTGTCGCTCTCCTACACGAACCGCGAACCGCTCCTTCAGGGCGAGCGTGATTTTTCGTCGAACACGATCGTTGATTTCTCGGCTCCGGGCGTACCCGTGTTCGGCGGCTCGGGTTCGGTTCAGGGCGGTCAGTTTATCGAACTTGGGGCCGGCAGCTTCGCGGCATTCTATCCGGCGCCCGTCGTCCCGGCGGGCCAAACAGTCACCAATAACATCACCTTCAACGGTGCGCCTGATGGTCGCCGGTTCGTCTCGCCGCAGGACCAGTACAATTACGCCCCGGTCAACTATCTCCAGCTCCCGCAAGAGCGTTATTCGATTTATGCGGGCGGCACTTACGAGATTAACGACAACGTCGAGTTTTACGCGCGCGGCGTCTTCGCCTCCTCGGTCGTCGATCAGCAGCTTGCGCCGACCCCGGTCGGCGGCACATTTAACCTGAACCTGGACAATCCGAACCTGTCGCCGGTGTTCCTTGCGGCGCTTCAGGGGATTTATACGGGCCCGACAGACGTTCAGGACCGCGATGGCGACGGCGAAGTTGACGACATCCGAATCTTCATCGCCCGGCGTTTTGACGACACGTCGATCGGGAATCGCAACAGCCTCCGCGACAGCTCGACCTTCCAGATCAAGGGCGGCCTGCGCGGCGATCTCGGCGACAATTGGAACTGGGACGTTTTCGGCCAATTCTCGCGCGTTTCGACGACACAGACGCAGACCGGCAACATCTCCTTCAGCGCGTTGCAGGACGGCATTCTCGATGGTTCGGTTAACGTCTTCGGCATCAACACGATCGATGAAGCAGGCGGCGAAGCCATCCGCCGCACCGGCATCATCGGCGAGAATGTCGAGCAGATCCAGATCGTCGGCACGCTCAGCGGCGTGATCGACCAGATCAAGTCGCCCTTCGCGGACAGCGGCGTCGGCCTCGCGGTCGGCGTCGAATACCGCGAAGAAGAAGCGCTTTCGCAGCCGGACTCGGTGCTTGGGCCCGACGTGCGCGGGTTCAACGCGTCGCTCCCCGTCGGCGGCAGCTTCGACGTCTACGAAGCCTTTATGGAAGCGGACATTCCGCTGATCGAAAATTCGGCGATTGGCGATGTCGGCATCAACGGCGCGTTCCGCTATTCTGATTACTCGACCACGAATGTCGGCTCGACCATCAGCTTCGCGGCGGGCGTTGAGTGGGCGCCGATTGACGGTCTTCGCTTCCGGGGCCAGTTCCAGCGCGCCGTGCGCGCCCCGAACATCGGCGAACTTTTCGCCGCGGCCACGAACGGCTTCCCCGGCGCCAAGGACCCGTGCTCGAGCGGCAACGGCAACTATGACGAGTTGACCGACGGCAATCCGGCGAACGGCGAAGCGCCGATCGCCACCCTCAACGCGAACTGCGCGGCGAACGGCGTTCCCGTGCCGGGCGCGGCTTTCCAGATTTCGGGTCAGATCGAAGTGCTGGGCGGCGGCAACCCGAACCTGCAGGAAGAAACCGCCGACACCTATACGGTCGGGATGGTGTGGCAGCCGACTTTCGTCGAGGGCCTCACATTGCAGGTCGACTACTACGACATCAGCGTGAAGGACGCGATCGCTGCGGCGGGCGCGCTCCAGACGCTGCTGGATCGTTGCTACATCCTCGGCGACGCCGCTACCTGCAGCACCTTCTTCGGCGCTGGCACTCGCGATCCGGCCACCGGCGCCATCGGCGCGCCGTTCCTGCCGGTCATCGCGCAGGCCAACGTCGCCTCGATCGGCGCCCGCGGTATCGACTTCACCCTCGGCTACAACTTTGATATCGGCAGCCTCGGAACGATCGATACGCGCTACTACGGCAACTACACGCTGGAATCGAGCTTCCTGCCTGACGCATTCGCGACGGTCATCGAATGCGCCGGCGAGTTTGGCTCGGTCTGCGGCGAACCGACGCCGGAATACAAGCACACGATGCAAACCTCGTGGCTCTATGGGGCGCTCACGTCCAGCGTTCGCTGGCGCTATATCGGCGGCGTCGTTGTTGACGAAGCCGGCGGCGGTCCGTTCTCGAGCGAAATCGGCGCGGCCAACTATGTCGACGTGACGCTGCAATATGCGGTCAACGAGAACCTGGACCTGACGGTCGGCGTCCAGAACATTCTCGCGAACGACCCGCCGCTGCTCGCTTCTACAGTCAACGAGCAGGCCAACACCTACCCGGCGACCTATGAAACGCTGGGCCGTCAGCTCTTCTTCGGCGCTTCGCTGAAGTTCTAAGCTGAAGGTTGCAAGACCTGATGGAAACGGCGGGCCTCGGCCCGCCGTTTTCTTTTGTGCGGTTTTCTTTTCGGCGAACCGGCGCTAGCCGTCTTTCCAGCGGACGTGGCGAGAGGCGTGGCGGAAGAAGAGGCTTGGCAGGAATTCTGGGCGGGCGGCGACGGCGGCGAGGCTGTTGGCGGCGCCCAGCGCCATATGCTCGCTGCGCGCTGGGCCGCCTTCTTTTCCGACGCGCCGCGCGACCGAGGATCGCCGGTCGTCGTCGACATCGCGGCGGGCCGCGGCGTCGCCCTGGCCGAAGCAATGCAGGCGCTTCGAAGCGCCGGGACCTTTCTCGCGCTTGATTATTCCGTCGCCGCGGCAGCGGCGGCGCAGCGCGCCCTGTCGCCAGCGATCGCTGCGGCGGCCGACGCCGCACTCCTGCCGCTGCGCGATCGCTGCGCTGACGCCGTCATCAGCCAATATGGCGTCGAATATGCCGGCGTGGGCGCGTTCTCGGAGGCGGCGCGCATTCTCGCGCCCGGCGGCCGGTTCTGCTCAATCTCCCATTATCGCGGCGGCGCCATCGACGCTGAATGCGCGGAAAACGACCGCCTGATCGTCGCCGCGGCGAGCCAGTCGCTTTTCAAGGCCGCGCGTCGTTCGCTTGCCGAAACTTTCCGCCGCCGCGGCAGGGGCGCAGCCCCGCTTGGCGATGTTGGCCTTGATCGCGTGTTCTCCGCCGCTATCGGCGAGGCGTCGCGGACGGTCGCCTCTGCGCAGCCCGGCGCGGCGAAGGCGACGCTTGCGCGCTTTCTCGACGACCTCGCGCGACTGTCGGCGCGGCGCCTTGCTTATGATGCGAACGACGCCCTCGGCTGGCTCGCCGGCATGGAAGGCTCGCTCGGCGCCTATCGAAAGCGGATGCAGTCGATGCGCGCCGCCGCGCTCGATCAGCCGTCGATCGAACGTATCGGCGCGATTTTCGCGCAAAGCGGTCTTGTCGAATTCCGCGCCGCGCCGCTTCATCTTGATGAAAACCGCGCGGCGGCCGCCTGGGTGATCGAGGCGCGTCGTCCGGATTAACGCGCCAGCGCCTCTTCGCCCGTGAGCGCGGCGGCGGCGGCGTGGACGCTCGCCGCGATGCGGATCGCCGCCTGCACCTGATCGGCTGAAAGGCCGCCTTTGCGCACGACTTTCTCATGCGCGTCGAGACACATGCCGCAGCCGTTCACCGCGGAAACGGCGAGGGACCACAGTTCAAAATCGACCTTGTCGACGCCGGGATTGGCGATGACGTTCATCCTCAGTTTTGCGGGCATCTTCCTGTACTCTTCGGCGTGCATCAGATGCGTCGCCCGGTAATAGACGTTGTTCATCCCCATGATCGCGGCGGCGGCTTTGGCCGCGGTTGCGGCTTCCGGCGAAAGTTTCCCCGAAACCTCAGCGTTGATCGCGCGGATCACGGCGGCGTTGCGCGAGGCGAGCGCCGAGGCGAGAAAGGTTCCCCATTTCTGCTGGTCGTTGAGGGTCGTCTCCGACGCAAGCGTCCCGAGATTAAGGCGGATGTCTTTTGCATATTCCGGGATCTGGTCGCGCAGGGCGTCAAGGCTCATGGCTGTCTCCTTTTTTTGGTGAGTTTATCTGTTCGGGCGCCGGGCGCCGGTTTCAAGATCGACGCCGAGCGCTTCGAGCGCTTCAATGAGAGGCGCAAGGCGCGCCCGATAGGGGCCCGCGGAGGAAAGGCGCGACGGCGTCACGCCGTCGCGCACTTGCGCTGCGCTGAAAGTCATCACGGCGCGATCCTGTTCCGCAAAAGAAAGGCAAGCCTCGTTCCAGTCGAGTCCGCAAAACTCGATCAGGCGGCGCATTTCCGGTTCGAAGCTCCGCACAAGGTCTTCATACTGCACAAAGGTGAAGCGGTCGGCGAACGCCGTCGCCCAGTGTTCCGCAACGCGCAAGTGCTCGGCGTAATAATGGGCTATGTCGATGAGGTCGGTCGCAAACGGCCAGGCCTGCGTGAAATGGCGCCGGTGAATGGAAAATCCCGTCTCGACCGGATTTCGCCGGATGTGAATGAATCGCGCCGCCGGAAAGAGCCGAGCGGCGAGGCCGACCGCGAAGATGTTCGTCGGCTGCTTGTCGGTGACAAAGCGCGCGCCGGCCCAGCCGAACCGCTTGCACTGGTTGAGATAGCCTTCCCGCCAAGCTGCATATTGGGCCTCAGCGACGCGGGCGCCCGTGTCGGTCGCGGCCAGAAGCTGGTCGAGATAAAACGGCATCGCCGGAACCTCGCCGGCGCCGTCGACCTCGGGGTGGGCGCAGATCGCGCTTTCGAGCAAGGTCGTGCCCGACCGCGGCATGCCGACGATGAAAATCGGCGTCGGCCCTGCGCCGCCGACGGCGCCCTTTTCCGGCGCAGGAAAAAGCCGAATGATCTCCTCAGTCTTCTTTTCCTGCGCGCGCCGGTCATAGCCGGCGCGCGTCCTACGCGCGCGGGATCGCTTCAGCCGGTTCGCCTCGGCCCACGCGTCGAACGCTCCGTCATGTGCTTTACGCGCATGCAGCGCGTCGCCCTTTGCAAAGAGAAGCTTGATGCGGTCGCCGTCACGCCGCGCCGCCTTCGCTAGCGCGCGGTCCAGCGCGGCGAGGTCATCGTCGCTGATGCGGCCTGAGGTCGCCTCGATCAGCAGACCGTAAGCCTCGGCATGCTCCGGCGCGGCGGCGAGAACGCGCCGGCACCACGACGCCGCGTCGTCGAACTTGCCGAGAAACATCGACCGCCGCGCGAGGCCGAAATTGGCGTCGAGATCGGCAGGGTCGGCCTTCAGCGCCTGTTTGAACCAGGCCGCGGCCTCATCGAGACGGCGCCCGCCCAGCAGATAGCGCCCCATCGCCGCGAGCTTGTCAGGGCCGGCGCCCGGCGCGCTGGCGAGCGGCGCGAAGTTTTCCGCCGCACGGTCGAAATAGCCTTGTTCGGCGAGCGCGTAGCTGAGCGCGATCCGCGCCTCGTCTTCGCCGGGCGAAGCTTTCAGCCAATCTTGGGCGAAAGCCTCAAGCGCCGCGGCGTCGCCGCGCTTTCGAAGAAGATGCGCGCGCAGGCGACGTGTTTCCGTCTGCGGAAGGCCGACGGCGTCAGCCGCGTCGAGCGCTTCTGCGCAGGCGTCGAGATTTCCGGTTTCGAGCGCCGCCGTCGCATAAAGCAGAACGACGCCCGGATGATCGCGCCGGATCGCCATCGCATGCTGAAGCGCGGCGAAGGCTTCATCGAACTTCTCGCCCTTGCCGAGAAGCTTCCCAAGCTGCGCCCATGCCTCGAAAGAACGCGGGTCGAGCGTCGCGGCGGTGTTGGCGCTCGCGACCGCGTTTCGAAGATCGCCTTGCCGCTCGCGCAGGATCGAAAGGTTTAATAAGACGCCGGCGTTCTTCGGCGCCGCTTCGGCCGCCTTGACGATGCGCGCTTCGCCTTCGCTTCGCCCGCTCTCGATTTCGCAAAGGCCGAGCAGGCTTTCGCCTTCCGGAGAGCCCGGATTGACCTCCAGAAACGCGCGAAGAAGCGTGATCGCGCCGGAATAATCGTCGGCGAGACGCGCCTTGCGGGCTTCCTTCAGAAGATGATCGAGCGCCATGCGTCAGCAAAAGAAACGGGCGGCTCCGGGGTTACGGCCCGGCGCCGCCCTTAAGAGAAAACGTCAGAGCGTCTCGCCCCCGACCGGGCGGTTGCAGGGGCAAAGTTCGTCCGTCTGCAAGGCGTCGAGCACCCGCAGCGTATCCTGCGGATTGCGGCCGACATTGAGGTTCGTCACGTAAACGTGCTGGATGACGTTGTGCGGATCGACAATGAACGTCGCGCGCAGCGCAACGCCCTGCGGCGCGCGCACGCCGAGCCCGTCGATCAGCGAGCCGTTGGTGTCGGCGAACTGCCAGGCCGGATGGCTTTTCAGATCCGGATGATCGCGGCGCCAGGCGAGCTTCACGAATTCATTGTCGGAGCTGCCGCCGAGAACGACGGCGTCGCGATCGGCGAACTCCTTTGCGAGCCGGCCGAATTCTGCGATTTCGGTCGGACAAACAAAGGTGAAGTCCTTCGGATAAAAATAGATGACCTTCCACTTGCCGGGGAAGCTTTCCTGGGTCAGCTCCTCAAAGGCCGACTGGCCGTTTTCTTCGTGGCTGTTGAATTTCGGCTTTACGCCGGTGACGCGGAAGTCGGGGATGCGATCGCCTACGCCGAGCATGAATGTCTCCTCTCGAAAGCTGAAGAATGGGACGTGCCGGCCCCCTTCCCGGAGGCCGCTGCGAGCGCGTCGTAGGGCATCGTTGAAAATTTATCAAATAGATTATATCAGGGCCGAAAATCGAAATTCTCGATGGAAATCCCATGCAGGCCCTGCCGACCCTCCGTCAGCTCCAGTTCTTTCTCGCGCTCGTCCGCCGCGAGTCGTTCTCGAAGGCGGCGGCCGAGTGTTACGTCTCCCAGTCCACCCTTTCCTCGGCGATCAAGGAGCTGGAGGCGACGCTTAACTGCCAACTCGTCGATCGCTCGACGCGCCGGTTCGCGCTGACGCCGGCGGGCCGGGATGTCGCGCGGCGGGCGGCCACGATCCTTTCCGAAGCGGAGGACCTCGCCCGCGCGGCGGCGGCGCGAAAGCCGCTGGAAGGGCCCTTCCAACTCGGCGTCATTCCGACGATCGCGCCTTTCCTCCTGCCGCGGATCGCGCCGGCGCTGCGGCGCGCTTTCCCAAAGCTTGAACTCTACCTTCGCGAGGATCTGACCGCCGCGCTCGCCGAGCGGCTCGTCGACGGATCGATCGACGCCGCGCTCATCGCGCTTCCCTATGACCTCCCAGGCCTAGAGTGGATCGAGGTTGCTGACGATCCCTTCTATTTCGCCGCGCCGCCGGGCAGCCCGCTCGCTGCGAAGACTGCGGTCGAGACCGGCGATCTCAAGGGCGCGCCGCTCCTCCTTCTTGAAGACGGGCATTGCCTGCGCGAGCACGCGCTCGACGCGTGCCGCCTCCATGACTCAGACGTCTACGGCTCCTACAGCGCGACGAGCCTTTTCACGCTGACGCAGATGGTGCGCGCAGGTCTCGGCGCGACGCTGCTGCCCAAGATGGCGGTCGATGCAGGGCTCGCCGAGGCGGCCGATCTCGTCGTGCGCCCGCTCGCGGCGCGCGACGCCGCGCGCATGATCGGCGTCGCCTGGCGCAAGGGTTCCGGACGCCGCGAGGATTGCGAATTGCTGGCGAAGGCGATCGTCGCTGAAACGGCGCCGGAGGACGCGAAGGCCAAAAAGCGCGCCGCCGGGAAGGCGTAATATCAGCTTTTCGCCTTCGGCATCAGGGGCTTGTGGTTGATTGCGGCGATCTCGCCGCTGTCCGACAACAAGATGGCGAGCGGACGCGTCGACTGGAACTGCGTCAGGATGATCATGATCGTCACCGTGATGGGAACCGCGAGCAGCATGCCCGCAAAACCCCACAGCGAGCCCCAGACGGCGAGGGAAATGAGGATGACGAGCGGCGAAAGATTGAGGCTCTTGCCGACCATCCGCGGCTCGACGCCGGAACTCATCGCCTGCTCGGCGCCGACGAGAAGGACGAGCGCCAGCAGCGCGGTCTGAATCCCGCCGCCTTCCGGCTGGACCAGCGACAGGACGACAGGCAGCGTGATCGCGCTGATCGCGCCGACGATCGGGATGAAGTTGAAAAGGAAGATGAGCAGCGCCCAGAAGCCCGCGAAGTCGACGCCGACGAGCCGCATGATGGCGTAGCTGATCGTCGCGGTGATGAGGTTCATCACGGTCTTGACCGTGATGTATTGGCGCACCAGCGTCGCGATGTCGCGTATCGTCTCGTTCACGGCCGCGCGCTGCTCGCCATCGGAGCTGAGCAGATTGATTTTCTTGAAAATGCGCCCGCGCTCGAGAAGCAGGAACACCGTGTAAAGGAAAATGGTGACCGAGCTGCCGGTGATTGCCCGCAGGGCGGCGCCGGCTTCACGGAGCACAGGGTTGATCATCGACAGCGCCGCGGCGCGCAGCTGATCGACGCCGCCGGCCATTTCCGCCGGCAGCAGGCCGCTGTCGCGCAGAAAGGCGATGCCCTCCTTGCTGATGTCGCGCAGACGCCGCTCATATTCCGGCGCTGCGGCGACCAGCGCGTCAATATTGTTGCGCACGATGTCGATAAGGAGGACGAACACCGAGATGATGAGCGCAAAGGCGAACACATAACAAAGCCAGTGCGGCAGGAAACGCCCGACAAGCGGCCCCCGCCGGATCGTTTCCTTCAGAGTGTAGATAAGAAAGGTCAGAAAGCAGGCGACGATGAAGGGGATGAAGACAGCCCGGCCGAAATAGGCGATGGCGGCGATCAGGGTCGCGAGGCCGAGCCCGTAGAAGAGACGCGCCGCGCCGCGCGCCCGGACAGGCACGGAATCGCCGGCCGCCGCAGCGGCTTCCATTGCGCTCGCCACTTTCGCCTCGTGTCATGGCCTTCACGTTCCGCTAAGCTGATTTGCACGGCGAAACAAAAGGACGGCGGGCGAGCGGGAAGATGATTGTCAGGGAGATCGAGTGGCGCGATCCGGTCGCCGCCTTCGCCCCCTTGGCCGCGGAACCCGGCGCCGTGCTGTTCGCCGCCGGCGCCAGGGCGGCGGAAGGACGATGGTCGTTCCTGTGCGCGCGGCCGTCATCGGTCATTGAAGCGCGGCGGGGCGAAACGACTGTCGACGGCGCGGTCGCGCCCCATTCGCCGTTCGAGGCGCTGGAGATCCTGCATGCGCGGCGCCGGCGCGGCGCCGACGGCCTCGCGCCGCCGCTCGTCTCCGGGCTCGTGGGTTTTGCCGGGTACGAATGCGGCGGCCTTCTCGAACCGCGAGGGCTCGGCCCTGCTTACGGCGGCGCCTCCCCGGATTTTCATTTCGCCGCCTTTGACGCGGTCGCGGCCTTCGATCGCGAAACGCGCCGCGCGTTCGTCTCGGCGCCCGACCGCAGCGGCGCGCTGGCGCTTGAATCAAGTCTAGGCGCTAATTGTTCCGGCGGTCGGATTGCGCCGCTTCACTTCGCCGGATCGAATTTCCCGCCCGCACGCTATCGCACGGCGGTCTCAGCGGTCATCGATCGCATCCGCGACGGCGCCATATATCAGGCGAATATCTCCCACCGGCTGATGTTCCGGTCAGACGAGACGATCGACGCTTATTCCCTGTTCGCCGAAGCGCTCGGCGGATCAGCGGCCGCGCACGCCGCCTTTCTTAATCTCGGCGCGTCTGCGATCGTCTCCCTGTCGCCTGAACGCTTCTTCTCGATCACGCCCGATGTGAACGGGCACACGATCCGCGCCGAGCCCATCAAGGGCACGCGCCCGCGGGCGAGCGCGCCGGAGATCGATCGGGCGCTCGCCCGCGCGCTTGAAGAAAGCGTCAAGGATCGCGCGGAAAACACGATGATCGCGGACCTCACTCGAAACGATCTGTCACGCATTTGCGAAGACGGTTCGATTCGCGAAGAAGCGATCTGCGAGCGGATGAGCCTCGCGACCGTGCACCACCTCGTATCAAGGATCAGCGGACGCTTGCGCAACAAAATCAGCGCGCCGGCGGCGCTCGCGGCGCTCTTTCCCTGCGGCTCGATCACCGGCGCGCCGAAGATCGAAGCCATGCGAACGATCGCCGCGATCGAGGGCGTCGCGCGCGGGCCCTATTGCGGCGCGATCGGCTATATCGACGATCGCGGCGGCGCGGATTTTTCCGTGGCGATCCGCACCGCGATTATTGAGGGGCGCCGCCTCACGCTCCCGGTCGGCGGCGGGGTCACGCTGCGATCCGATCCCGATGCGGAATATGAGGAGACGCTCGACAAGGCGGCCTGGTTCCTGAAACTTGCGGGCGTCGATCGGTCTTCGCTCGCATGATCCTGATCGTCGATAACTACGACTCCTTCGTCCACAATCTTGCCCGTTATGTGCGCGAGGCGGGATTTCAGGCGGAAGTCGTTCGCAATGACGCGATGACGGCGGCGGACATGCTTTCGCTGTCGCCTGAGGCCGTCGTCATCTCGCCGGGCCCGAATGCGCCGCACGATGCGGGCGCGTCGATGGCGCTGATCGAAACGCTGCCCGATCATGTTCCGCTTCTCGGCGTCTGCCTCGGTCATCAATGTCTCGTTGAGGCGTATGGCGGAACAGTGCGGCGCGCCCGCGAGCCGCTGCACGGCGAGGCGAGCCTCATCCGCCATGACAGGGCGGGCGTCTTCGAGGGCCTCCCCGACCCGATGCCCGCGGGGCGGTATCATTCGCTGATCGGCGAACTTGGCCCGACCCGCGAACTCGAGGCGTGCGCATGGTCGCCGGCAGGCGAATTGATGGGGGTGCGGCGCCGATCGGCGCCATGGCACGGCGTGCAGTTTCATCCCGAGTCCGTGCTGACGCCCAACGGGCGCAGGTTGATCGCGAATTTTCTTGACCTGATCCGGAGGGACCGTTGATCGTCTGGCGTGATGGTGAATTTGTGGAAGCGGAAAGCGCAGTTTCCGCAAGCGACCGCGGCTATCTGATCGGCGACGGCGTTTTCGAAACCGTGCTCGTCGACAGCGGTCGGCCCGCTTTTCTTGCGGCGCATCTTGAGCGCCTGCGGCGCGGCGCAGAGACGCTCGGCTTTGAGGTTGCAGCCGCCGCGCCGTCGTTGCGTCCCGCGATCGAAGCGCTTGCTGCGCGGAACGGCTTCACCGGGCGGGCCGCCTGCCGGATCACGGCGACGCGCGTCGGCGGGGCGCGCGGGCTCGTCCCCTCGCCCGATGCGCGGGCGCAGATCCTCGTTTCGCTGACGGCGATCGCCCCGCCGAAAAGCACAATGCGCGTCGTCATCGCCGGCGCGCAGCGATTGTCGACTGCGCCGACGAACGCTTTCAAATGCGTCGGCGCTTACGCCGCCAACATGTTTGCGAGGATCGAGGCCGCGCGCGCCGGCGCGGACGAGGCGATCATGCTCAATGAGCATGGCCGGGTCGCCTGCGCCGGCAGCGCCAATCTCTTCCTCATCGAACGCGACGCGATCATCACGCCGCCGGAAGACGAAGGCGCGATGCCGGGCGTCACGCGCGCGCTTCTCATCAAGATCGCCCGCGGGCTCGGCGTCGCGGCGAGGATCGAGCCGATCGACGCGGAAAGAATCGCCGCCGCGCCGCTCCTGATGACCAACAGCCTCATCGGCGTTCTTCCCGGCAGGCTTGCGTCCGCGACCGCAGACGCGCCGCATCTCGCCACGCGCCTCGGCGCAGCCTACGAGGGATGTCTCGCATCAGAGCTGTCGGAGCCGGCGCCGTGAAGGCCTATCAGTTTTCCGCCGAGCAGATCGCCGCCGTCAGCGCCGCGCTCTTTCTCGAAGTGCTGTCGACGGAGTTTTCGCGTCAGGTCGGCGCCGTCGCGCGCGCCGGGTGGACGCCCGCGAGCCGGCTTGGAGAAGGCGGGCTCGATCTTTCCGCGGAAGAACAAGCGGCGTGCCTTGCGCGCGCCGGCGCTTTTTTCGGCGCGCCGGAACTTTTCAAGGAACGCCCGCCGTCGACATTCGGCGAAGCGGTCGGCGCGATCGGCGCGGCGATCGAAAAGCAGCTTCAGTTTTTCAGGTTTACGGCCGCCGGCGGACACGGGCGCGATTTCGATCATCCGGCGGACCGGATTTTCGGCGAAGCGGCGGCGCTCGCCAATCTGCTATACGGGCGCCGGCGCATCGTGTCGCTGGTCGCGCCGCACAGCCTCATCGGTTTCTCGCTGTCAGTGCTCGCCCCCAATCTCCTCGGCCTTCCGTCGATCGATGCGCGCAATCTCGCGCCCGAGGAGTTGCAGAAGATGCTGTCGTTCGGCGACGCTGTCGTCGCCACGCCGAGCCTCTGGCGCTACCTGCTCGCGCAAGGGGTGAAAGCGCCCGACAACGCCATGGCGGTCACCTTCGGCGAGGCGCTGTCGCCGGAGCTTTCAGCCGAGATCAGGAAGGCTGGCTACGGCGCCCAGCGCGAAATCTACGGCTCGACCGAAAGCGGCCTTGTCGGCTGGCGCGACACGCCGAGCGATCCTTTCGCGCTGTTCGAATTCTGGCGGCGGGGCGGCGAGCGCCTCATCAGAACCTCGCCGTCGGGCGCGACGGCCGCCGTCGATCCGATGGACTTCATGAACTGGGAAAGCGAACGCCGCTTCCGCCTCGCGGGCCGACGCGACGGCGCCGTGCAGATCGGCGGCGTCAACGCTTTTCCGGAAGACATCGCTGCGCGCATCGCGGAACATCCGGCGGTTGCGGCCTGCGACGTGTCGCTGTCGCGTCATGCCGGCGGCATCGACCGGCTGGTCGCGACCATCACGCTTGGGAGCGGGTCGCCGAACGAATCCGTCGCGCGCTCGATCGATGCGTGGTGCCGGACGCGCCTCAGGCCCCACGAACGCCCGCGCGTCTACAACTATCTCGAGGACTCAAGAAAATAGGGCCCGGCTTTGCGGCCGGGCCCTTGATCAATCGCGACGCGGGTTCACTCGACCTGGCCGCCCTGGTTCGTCGCCTGCTGGAACTTCTGCAGCACCTGCTGGTTGACCGCGCCGAACGTCTCGTTGTTGTCTCCGACGGTGATCGTCGGTTCGCAGATCGTCATGCAGTTATAGGTCGCACGCTGCCCTCCGCGCTGGAACGTCAGCATTTCGGCGCTGACCGAGCGCACGCGGACGATGAGATTGTCGATCTCTTTCCCGTCAGCGTCGAAAAGGAAAAGGTTGGTGACGCCCGGGGCCTTGCCGAAGATCAGCACTTTTGACTTGTCGCGCACGGTGATGTCGGCGATCCCGGGATTGCCGACGACGATCTGGTCGACATCCTGCTTGAACTCGTACGGCGCGACCTGATCCATGGTCACCCACACCTGCTCCGCGCGCGCGGCGCCGGCGGCCCCGATGGCGGCTGCAGCCGAGATAAGAAACATCCGCATAAAGATTGCTCGCTGTCCTTGCGTCTTTGCAGGTTTCTACCCTCCCGCATGTCAAGAAAGGCTTAAGCGCACACGGCGGCGCGATGCGCTTTAGTTTCAAATTTAGCTTTTACTTGCACTTAAAGGTTGCGAACGCATGGTCGCCGGAGGCCGAATGCGAGCAGCCGCCTTGTCAGACATTCTCCAGAATCCAACCGATGTGCAGGGTCTCGTCGCGGGGGCTGCGCTATTCGCGGAATTGCCGCCGCGGGACGTCCAGGCGATCGCCGACATCGCCAGCCTGCGCCGGTTCGGCGCGGGGGAAACCGTTTTCTCGACCGGCCAGTTTGACGGGTCGGAGCTGATTTTCGTCGCATCGGGCGCATTGAAGTCCGCTCTCGCGGATCCGCGCACCGGCTCCATGGTCGTCGAACAGATCGGCCCCGGCGGATTTTTCGCCCTAGCGCTCGCCGCCGTTCCAGCGGAGGGCTGCCGCTTCAACGAGGCGACCATCACGGCCGAAGCGGACGCCGTCGCCGTTTTCATCGACGCGGAAGCGATGCGCGCGCTTGTCGCCGAGCGCCCGCTGCTCGCCCGCGCGCTGCTTCTTCATTTCGCCCGCGCCTCCGCCGGCGGCGCGGCGGCGGAAGAAACAGGCCCTGAACGGCGCGTCTTCGCCGCCATAGCCTCTCTGGTGAAGCGCGATGCGGTCTCCGCCGCTTGGCGCATCGACCGCATGCCGAAGCACCGCGACCTTGCGGACCTCGCCAACGTCGCCGAAACCGACGCGGCGAACGCTGTCGCGCGTCTCATAAGAAGCGGCGTCGCGCGGCGCGAGTATCCGGGCCTCGTCATCGAGGACATGGCCCAGCTCAACCGGCTGTCGCGCTGATCAGCCGGCTGCGGATCGGCCCTGTCCGGGCCGCTCTCATAAACGCTTCTTTAACCATGATCATCAGGGTGCAAATAAAGGCGTCCGCATTGCCGTTTGTTCAGAGAAAATTTACGCGTCAGGCCGATAACAGGCATGGTCTGAGGGGGGATGCTCCCGTTCAGCGGTGCAAGAGTAAGCAAGCAGGAGTCGACTCGAATGAAAGCGCTTATCAACAAGTTCCTGAAAGACGAGGACGGCGCGACGGCCATCGAATACGGCCTGATCGCCGCGCTTATCGCCGTCGCCATCATCACGGCCGTTACGGCGGTCGGCGACAACCTCGACACGACCTTCTCGGAAGTCGCGAGCGCGCTCGGCTAAAGCCGGCTGCAGTCAGAGACTGAAGGAAAAAGGAGGCTTCGGCCTCCTTTTTTCGTTTCTGAGCGTTAAGTCTAACTCTCTCTTAAGCCGCACGCCATTACGGTTCCGCCGCAAGACGGCGTGAGGCGTTTAATGGTTCCCCTGATTTTCCTGTCCGCCTTTCCTGCAGCGCTCATCATTGCGGCGCTCAACGACATTTACGAGTTCAAGATTCCGAACTGGGTTTCGATCGTTCTCTTCCTCGCCTATTTCGCCGCGGGCCTCGGTTTCGGGGCCGGCGCCGACATCCTGGTCGAGGGGGCCATTCTCGCCTGCGCCGCGCTCGTCGCCGGATTCGCGCTCTTCGCATTGAAGATCGTCGGCGGCGGCGACGCAAAGCTTCTCGCCGCATGCGCGCCGTGGATCGGATTTGCGGCGCTGCCGGCGTTTCTCGTCTATGTGGCGCTTTCCGGCGCCGCGCTCTCGATCGCGCTGCTTGTTTTCCGACGCACTCCGGCGCTGCCGTTTTACGAACAGACGCCGTGGCTCATGCGGCTTCATCAGCGGCCAAAGGACATTCCCTACGGCGTAGCCATCGCCGCAGGCGGACTCCTTAGCTTTTCGCAAACGCCGCTCTTTCAATTGGCCTTCGGCGGTTAAGAAAAGCGGTTAATACAGTTTTGAGGACTTCTTTCTAGAAAACATACGGCAATTTCGAAGCGCCTGGCGCTTTGATTTTCGGGCGAGGACAAGCATGAATGTGACGCGGTTGGCGATTTTGGGCGTGGCGCTCCTGGCGGGCGCCGGCGCCTTCGTGATGATGATGACGGGACGTCAGGCGCCGAGCGCCGAGGTCGTCCAGACCGTCGAACAGAAAACCGTTCGCGTGCTTGTCGCCGACAAGGACCTGCAACGCGGCCAGCGCCTCGGCGCCGATGCGGTGAAGTGGGTCGACTGGCCGGAAAAGGGCCTTTCCGAATCCTACATCACGGAAAAGACGGGCGGCGATCCGGCGGAGCTTGAAAAAGCCGTCGCACGCTTCGGTCTCGTCAAAGGCGAACCGATCATTGAAGCGAAGATCGTGCGCGCCGGCGCGTCCGGCCTTCTCGCCGCGGTGCTCGAACCCGGCATGCGCGCGGTCACCATGCGCATCACGCCGGAAACCGGCGTCAACGGGTTCGTGCTGCCCGGCGACCGCGTCGACGTCTACTACTCGGAATCGACCGGCGTGAAGACGCAGACGCAGCTCCTGTTCGACAATGTCCGCGTCCTCGCGATCAATACGGTCTATCAGGAGAATCCGGAGTCGCCGACGGTCGAAGGCGCAAACGCCACCGTAGAACTGTCGCCGGCCGACGCCGAGTTCTTCATCAATACGCGCTCATCGCGCGGCCAGATGAGTTTTGCGCTTCGCAGCGTTTTCACGCCGGAAGACGAAACCGCGGAGCGCCGCAATCAGAGCATCCGAGTCATCCGCTACGGGCGGTCGTAACGAGATCCGAGGGGACCAACATGTCGTCCAAGAACGCTTCAATGACGATCGCCAAGGCGCCGCGGGCGCTCGCGGCTCTGGCCTTCGCGGCGCTCGCAGGCCTCTCGCCCGCGCTCGCGCAGCGCGCGGCGAGCGAGTCGCGGATCAGCCTCGGCGGCGACGGCGTCGCCTCGCGCAGCATCGTGCTGCCGCTCGACAAGGCGGCGATCGTCGAACTGCCGACGGCGGCCTCCGACGTTCTCGTGTCGCAGCCGGCGGTGGTCGATGCGGTGATCAGGTCTTCGCAGCGCGTCTATCTGCTCGGCCTCAAGGTCGGACAGACAAACGCGTTCTTCTTCGACGCCAGCGGCCGTCAGATCCTCAATCTCGAAATCCAGGTCGAGCGCGACGTCGATGCGCTGACGAGCCTCATCTCACGCCTGATGCCGGACACGCGGATCACGGCCGAAGCGATCAACGACAACGTCGTGCTGCGCGGCACCGTGGCGACGGGCGTGCAGGCGACGAATGCGAACGACATCGCCGCGCGCTTCGTCGGCGACCCCAACAAGGTCGTGAACATGATTTCGATCCGCGACCGCGAGCAGGTGATGCTGAAAGTGCGCGTCGTCGAGATGCAGCGTTCGCTCATCAAACAGCTCGGCATCGACCCGTCCGGGTTTACGGCGATCTCCGACACTGTCTTCGACGCCACGGCTTCAACGCTCGCCTCGGGCGCAAGCTCCGGCCTCACCGGCACGGTCTCCCGCTTCTTCGGCGGCGGCCAGTCCGGCTTCAACATCAATTTCCAGGCGCTTGAGCGCGTCGGCCTCGTCAAAACGCTCGCCGAGCCGACGCTGACCGCCGTCTCGGGCGAGACCGCGAGCTTCCTTGCGGGCGGCGAGTTCCCGATCCCGATCGGCCAGAATGACGGCGTCATCTCGCTCGAATTCAAGGAGTTCGGCGTCGGCCTCGGCTTCACCCCGCTCGTCCTCGGCAAGGGCCGCATCAACATCAAGGTGCAGACCGAAGTCAGCGAGATTTCTTCGCTCAACAACTTCTCGCTCAGCGGCTCGACCGCGACCTTCCCCGGCACGCCGCCGCCGCCGGACGAACTCATTCCCATCGACACCGACGGCGACGGCAATCCGGATGCGGTCTTCAACGTTACGGAAGCCGCAGGCGAGGTGCTTCAGGGCACCGATCCGACGATCATCACGCAGACGGGCCTCACCGTTCCGTCGCTGACCGTCCGCCGCGCCAAGACGACGGTCGAGCTTCCCTCGGGCGGCAGCCTCGTGATGGCGGGCCTTCTGCAGCAGAACATGCGCCAGACCATCTCCGGCGTTCCTTATCTCAAGGACGTCGCGGTGCTCGGCCAGCTCTTCCGCAGCCGCGACTACCAGAATTCCGAGACGGAGCTTGTCATCATCGTGACGCCCTATCTCGTCGACCCGACGCATGAATCGAAGCTGACCGATCCCGCCAAGGGCTTCGTGTCGGCGAGCGACATGCAAACGATCCTGCTCGGCCAGGTCGCCGCCCAGTACGGCGTCTACGGGGCCGGGGTGCAGGAGAAAACGCTTCAGGGCCCGATGGGCTTCATCCTCGACTAGGAAGGATCACGCTGATGACGCGCCTTATGAAATCCATCCTGCTCTGCGCGGCGGCGGTCGCCGCGACCGGATGCGCGACGAAGTTCAACACTGCGGAACATGCGCTCAGCGTCGCTGAGGAGCATCCGATCTCCGTCGACAGCCAAACGGTGACGATGACGCTCGCCTCTGGCGCCGGGCTCTCCGGCCTCGACCGCGCAAGGCTGCGCGCCTTCGCCGACTCCTATCTGCGCGACGGCCACGGCTCGCTCACCGTCACCGGCCCCGGCGGCGCCGACGGCCAAGGCGATGCGGTGCGCGCCGCGCTTCACGAATTCGGCGTGCCGGCGGATATGGTCGCCGCGTCGAGCTATCGTGCTGGCGAGGGCTCTGCATCCGATGTCATCCTTTCGTTCACGCATTATGTGGCGACGCCGAGCGCCTGCGGCGTTTGGGAGGGCCAGCGCGAACGCGACTTCCGCAACATGCGGTCGCCGAATTTCGGCTGCTCGGCGCAGAACAACCTCGCGGCGATGATCGGCGATCCGCGCGATCTTATCGAGCCGGCCGCGATGACGGATCCGGATGCGGCGATCCGCGTGCGCGGCGTGACGGCCTTCCGCAAGGGAGAAATCACGTCGAGCGAAACCGACGACGAGCTGGATCAGTCCATCGCCAACTGACGCGACGGCAGGGGATCGGGCGCCGCCCGTAAGGAGTTGAGAATGAGGAAGGCCGCAGGAGAAACGATTGACTTCGTCGACGACGAAGAGGGCGTCGCCGCCGGTGCGGCGAGCCTCGGGCCGGACGGGGGACCGTTGGCGTCGGCGAATGTGCGCTACCAAGGCGCGAAGCCGCCGGTCGCGGATGAAGCCTGGCTCGACGACGAGCTGACAGATGAGGAGCTCGCCGCGCTCGGCGAGGAAGATTTCGACGAGGCGCTGCTCGCCGAGGAATTGGGCGACGCCGACGATTTCAGCTTCGATCCCCAGGAAATCGCGCCCGCCGCCGCGCGCCCCGCGGCGAAAGGCGGCCAGGCCAAAGCCGCCGCCGCCGCGCCGCTCGTCGCGACCGCGCCCGCCGTCGTCAAGAGCGGCCCGGTCGCCGTCGAAGGGGAAGAATTCACCGATTTCAGTTCCAGCGACGACGATCACCGTCCGGTGCCGCGCATCTCGATTCACGCCTTCTGCGAAACGCCGGAGATGACGGCGCTCCTTGAGCGCGCCGCGGTCGACCGACGCCTCGCCAAGACGCACATGACGATGCACATGGGCGGCCTGCCGAAGGCGGTCGATCACTTCCAGTCGACCTCGACGCCGAACCTCATCATCATCGAAGCGCTTGAGGGCGGCGAAACTCTTTTTCAGCAGCTCGGCGAACTCGCGGAAGTCTGCGACCCGACGACGAAAGTCATTATTCTCGGGCGCGCCAATGACATCGGCCTTTACCGCGAACTCATGCGCCAGGGCATCAGCGACTATATCGTGCGCCCGAAATCGCCGCTGCAGATCATCAAGTCGATCGCGACGCTCTACATCGACCCGTCGGCGCCGCCGATCGGGAGAACGATCGCCTTCGTGGGCGCCCGCGGCGGCGCCGGCTCTTCGACCCTCGCCCACAATGTCGGCTGGTGCGCCGCCGAAGAAATGCAGAGCGACACGGTCATCCTCGACCTCGACCTGCCCTTCGGCACCGCGAGCCTCGACTTCGAGCAGGACCCGACCTCAGGCCTCATCGAGGCGCTGAGCTCGCCGGAGCGACTCGACGACGTGCTGCTCGACCGACTTCTGCAGAAGCACACGGAACGGCTCAGCCTCTTCACGGCGCCGAACCTTCTCGACCGCGATTACGACATCGACGACCAGGCCTTTGAAACGGTCATCGACGTCGTTCGCGGCGCGGCCCCGACGATCATCGTCGACGTGCCCCACGTCTGGACCGGCTGGTCGAAGCGGCTGCTGCAGTCCGCAGACCAGATCGTCATCACGGCGACGGCGGACCTCGCTTCGTTCCGCAACACGAAGAATCTCGTCGACATCGTCTCGGGCGCGCGCCCGAACGACTCGCCGCCTTTGCTCGTCATCAATCAATTTGACGCCAAACTCTCCTCCGTGCAGCCCCAGCAATATGCGGAACATGTGGGGCTGACCCCGTCCTTCGTGTTCCACTGGGAGCCGCAGCTCTTCCATACGGCGGCGACGAACGCCGCGCCGATCGTCCAGGTCGGCGCCAAGACCAAGACCGCGCAGTCGATCCGCGATCTCACCTCGCTCGTGCTCGGCCGGACGCAGGCGGCCGCGAAGAAGAGCAAGTTCAGCCTCGCAGGTCTTGTGAAAAAGAAAAAGAAATAGGTTGAGCGATGTTCGGACGTAAGACCGCCGAAGCCGACACGCCGCCGAAAGAGGCTCAAAAGCCGAAGGCGGCCGCGCAGGCCCCGAAAGCAGCCCCCGCGGCGTCAGTCGCCGCGCAGAAAAAGCCGGCGTCGTCGGCGCCGCCGCCGCGCGTTCCCACGGCTTCCGCCAAGACCCAGCCGATCGAGATCGGCGGGCGTTCGGATGAGTATTTTCAGACGAAGACGGCGATCTTCAATGCGCTGATCGACACGATCGACCTGTCGCAGCTCGCCCAGCTCGACGCCAAATCAGCCGCCGAAGAAATCCGCGACATCGTCAACGAGATCATCTCGATCAAGAACGTCCAGATGTCGATCGCGGAGCAGGAAAGCCTGCTGCAGGACATCTGCAACGACGTCCTCGGGTACGGTCCTCTGGAACCGCTGCTCGCGCGCGACGACATCGCCGACATCATGGTCAACGGCGCCAACCGCGTATTCATCGAAGTCGGCGGCAAGATCCAGCTGACCAATGTGCGCTTCCGCGACAACGCACAGCTGATGAACATCTGCCAGCGCATCGTCAGCCAGGTCGGCCGCCGCGTCGACGAAGCCTCGCCGATCTGCGACGCGCGCCTGCCGGACGGCTCCCGCGTCAACGTCATTGCGCCCCCGCTCGCCATCGACGGCGCCGCGCTCACCATTCGTAAGTTCAAGAAGGACAAGCTCCGGATCGCGGACCTTGTGAATTTCGGGTCGATTTCGCCCGAGGGCGCGAAGGTTCTCGAAGTCATCGGCGCCTGCCGCATCAACACCCTGATTTCCGGCGGCACGGGCTCGGGCAAGACGACGCTCCTCAACTGCATGACCGGCTTCATCGAACTTGATGAGCGGGTCATCACCTGCGAGGACGCGGCCGAACTCCAGCTGCAGCAGCCGCACGTCGTCCGCCTCGAAACCCGCCCGCCGAACCTTGAAGGCCAGGGCGAAGTGACGATGCGCGACCTCGTCAAGAACTGTCTGCGCATGCGTCCTGAACGCATCATCGTCGGCGAGGTGCGCGGACCCGAAGCCTTCGACTTGCTGCAGGCGATGAACACCGGCCACGACGGCTCGATGGGCACGCTTCACGCCAACAGCCCGCGTGAAGCCCTGCAGCGCATCGAGTCGATGATCACCATGGGCGGCTACGGCCTGCCGTCGAAAACGATCCGCGAAATGATGGTCGGCTCGATCGACGTCATCATCCAGGCCGCGCGCCTGCGCGACGGTTCGCGCCGGATCACGCACATCACCGAGGTGCTCGGCACGGAAGGCGACACGATCATCACGCAGGATCTCTTCGTCTACGAGATCACCGGCGAGAATGAGAACGGCAAGCTTATCGGCAAGCACCGGTCGACCGGTATCGCGCGCCCCGCCTTCTGGGATCGCGCGAAGTATTACGGCAAGGAACAGGAACTCGCCGAAGCGCTCGACGCGGCGGCGGAGTGATAGGGGCTGATGGACCAGCAGCTGATCATCACGGCGGTCTTGGGCCTTGTCGGCTTCGGCGCGCTCGCTTTCGTCGTGCTCGCGCCGACCAATCGCGACAAGGCGAAGAAACGGGTCTCGAGTCTCGAAACGACCAAGAACGCGAAACGCGCCGGCGCAGCGCGCGAAAGCGAAAGCACGACAAAAGACCGCCGCAAGAAGGTTCAGGACGCGCTTAACAAGGTCGAAGAAAAGACCAAGGAAATAAAGAAGAAAAAGAAGGTCACGCTCGAGCAGAAGCTCGAACAGGCGGGCCTTTCCTTCGGGCCGCGCGAATTCTACATCGGATCGGTCGTCTGCGCTTTGACCCTCGGCTTCATCGGCGTCATCTCCGGTCAGAAGCTGCCGATTTCGCTCGGCCTTCTGTTCATCGGGGGATTCGGCTTGCCGAACTGGTTCGTAGGCTTCGCCATCAAACGTCGCCGCAAGAAGTTTGTCGACGAGTTTTCAAACGCCATCGACGTCATCGTGCGCGGCGTGAAGTCGGGTCTTCCGGTGAACGAGTGCCTGAAGATCATCGCGGCGGAAGCCCCGAAGCCCGTCAGCGAGGAATTCCATCAGCTTGTCGAGGGCTTCCGCATCGGGCTTACGCTTGAGCAGGGGATGACCCGGATGTACGAGCGCATGCCGCTGCAGGAAGTCTCCTTCTTCGGCATCGTGTTGATGATCCAGCAGAAGACGGGCGGCAACCTCGCCGAGGCTCTCAACAATCTCGCCGGCGTCTTGCGCGGCCGGAAGCTGATGGAAGGCAAGATCAAGGCGCTGTCGGCCGAGGCTAAAGCCTCGGCGATGATCATCGGCGCGCTGCCGTTTCTCGTCATGGGCGCGGTGAAGGTCGCCTCGCCTGATTATCTGACGCCGCTTTTCACGACGCCGCAGGGCAACTTCATCCTCATCGGCGCGGGCGTCTGGATGGCGACCGGCATCTTCGTGATGAAGCAAATGATGCAGATCAAGGTGTAGGGCGCCGGGGCCATGGACGCGATCATCAACACCGTCACCGACCGGCAGTTCCAGATTGCGCTTCTGGTCGCCTTTGCGGCGATCGGCACGATCTATACGATCGCCGAGCCGTTCTTCGTCACCGACCGCCTCAAAGAGCGGATGAAGAGCGTCAGCGACTATCGCGAGCGGCTGCGCCAGCAGCAGCGCGACAGCTTCGCCCGCAAGACAGGAAGCAACTCCCTGCGTTCCGCATCGGCGCAAGGCGTGCTGAAGGAAATCGTCGACAATCTCAAACTCTTTGAAATCTTCGACGCTAACGAAGCGCGCAAGCAGCTGATGATGGCGGGCTACCGCGGCCAGCGCCCGGTCTTCATCTTCATGGCGGCTCGGCTGGGCATGCCGTTCGTCGCCGCCGCCGCCGTCGGCGTCTATGTTTACGTCATCAAGGGCGTCGAGCTCGACAGTCTCGGCAGGCTTTGCGCGACGCTCGTCGGATTTTTCGCAGGCTTCTACCTGCCGAACCTTTACATCAATAACGCCATCTCCAAGCGCAAGCAGAAGATCCAGCTCGCCTGGCCGGACGCGCTCGACCTCCTTCTCATATGCGTCGAGGCCGGCATGTCGATCGAGACGGCGCTTCAGAAGGTCAGCCAGGAAATCGGCTCGGGCGCGCCTGAACTCGCGGAAGAGCTTGGGCTCACCGTCGCCGAGCTTTCCTATCTGCAAGAGCGCAAGCAGGCCTACATCAATCTCGCCGAACGCACCGGCCTTGACGGCGTCAAAGGCGTGACGACCGCGCTTATCCAGTCGGAGAAGTACGGCACGCCGCTCGGCCAGTCCCTGCGCGTCATGGCGCAGGAAAATCGCGAACACCGCATGCAGGAAGCCGAGCGTAAGGCGGCGGCTCTGCCGCCGAAGCTCACCGTGCCGATGATCGGCTTCTTCCTGCCCGTTCTCTTCGCCGTCATCCTCGGCCCTGCGATCATGGGCATCATGGGGCTGGAGCAGTAAGCGGGTCCCGCTGTCGCCCTTCGAGGCGGAAGCCGGAGGTCCGCGAACGCCCCCGCAAACAACGCGATCGGCGCCCGACACCCGCTCATTCCAGGCGGCGGAAGGCGCCGACGCGACGCTACGACCCGGAATGTTCAGGCGTCAGCGTCAAGGTCCGGCGCGCGGGCCTCAACAGTCCTCAATTCCCCGCGCCGGAAATCTCATCAAGCGCGTCATAGAGCGGCAGCAGGCCTGCGGCGACGCGGTCGCGGCTCACCGGCTGGAGCCCGAGGCGCTGGCGGTAGATCCAGTAATTTGTCAGCACCCTCTCGACGAAATCCCGGCTCTCGGGGTTCGGAATGCTCTCGATGAAAAGGAGCGGGTCCTCGATCGCGACCTCGCGCTTCCAGCGCCGGAGATTTCCCGGCCCGCCGTTATAGGCGACCGCCATGTCGAAGAGATCGCCGTCCGCCGTCGTCTCGATCAGGTGGTTCACATAATCCTGCCCGATCGCGAGATTGAGCGCAGGATCGTAAAGCTTGTCGCGCCCCTTGCCCCGCTGCAGCGACTTGTCCTTCGCCATGTAGCTCGCGGTGCGCGGCATCAGTTGGAGGAGGCCGCGCGCGCCGACGCGGCTCGTCGCCTCCACCTTGAATTTCGATTCCTGACGCATCAGCGCGTAGATGAGCGCCGGGTCGGCGGTGAAGCCGTTTTCAGGCTCGAAATCGGGAACGGGAAAAAGCCCCGCTTCGAAATTCCGGCCGCGATAGAGAAGCGCAAGATCGAGCTGCGCGGCGGGGAGGCCGAGCGCATGTTCGAGCGCGAGAAGCTTTTCCGCGAGCGCGTCGTCGATGCGTCCGTTGATCCAGCGGAATTCAAGATCGCCTTCGTTGACGCGTCCGACTTCGATGAGGGCGACCGCGCGCCGGATCGCCGGGTCGGCGCTGACGAGCCGCGCGAAATCTTCCGCTGACGGCGCCGCGATGTCCCAGGCGAACTGATAGTGACGGCCGAGTTGGGCGAGCGCGAGCTGGCCGTAAAAGGTGAACGGAAAATTCGCGGCGATCTCGAGCCCTTCAGCGACGGCTTGGGGCTTGCCGGCGGCGAGCGCGGAGCGCGAGGCCCAGAAGCCCGCCGCGGCGCGCAGGGCGTCGTCCTGTTCCTTGACGCGCGCCATCGCGCTGAAGCGCTCATGCGCCGCGGCGATGTCGCCTTCGCGATAGTGAATGAGCCCGGCGATCCAGTAGGCGAGCACGGCGCTGTCGCCGTTACGGTCCGCAACCGCGACGGCGATATCGCGCGCGCGGGCCTGATAGCCTTGATAATAAAGGCTCGCCGCCACCCACGACCGCATGCGGTCATACTGGCGCTCGGTGATGACGCCGCGCTTCAGATGCGCGTCGATCTCCTTCAGCGCCGTGGAGGCCTGCTCCTTGTTGGCGAGATGGCGCACGCGCCCCTCGATCTGGGTGAGGCGGGGGCGGCTCGTATTGGCGTAATCGCGTTCGAGGTCCGGGTGCAGCGGCGCCGACGCTTCCGTCTTCCACTTGCGCCGGACCGGCGCGAGCGGCGGGCTCGCCGATTTCGGGCGACGCTTCAGCGCGAGCGCGTAGATTTTGTCCGCATCCGGATGATCAGCGTAATAGGCCATCCATTCGCGCAGCTCAGGATAGGTCGCCCGATGCGACGGATGGAGGAGGCGCTCCATCTTGACGTAGCCCATCAGAACGGGATCGCTCACCTCGGCGGCCTTGGCTTCGGCGGCGCTGAAGCGCCCGTCCGCCTGCAGCTCGAAAATCTCGGCGTAGAGCGCGGCGTCAGCCTCGGAGAGCGCCGCATAGGGGCGGGCGGTCTCCGCCGACGCAAGGGTGATCATCGCTGCAAGGGCGGCGAGAACGGCGTAAAGGCGCATCATTCGGCGGCCCCTTCGACTGACCCCCTGGAGGGTAGGATTTCAGCGTTAATCTGTCGTTAACCGGGCGGCAAGCGATTGCAGATCGCGCCAGGCGAGCCGCTTCTGGGACGGCTGACGCAAAAGAAAGGCCGGATGGAATACGGGCAGGGCAGGGTACTTTTCGCCCGTCTGAAGCTCGATTTCGCGCCACGCGCCCCGCGCGCGCATGATCCCCGCGGCGCCGAGCATGGCCTGGGTTGGGACGCCGCCCGCCAGCATGATCGCCCGAGGATTTGTCAGGGCGATCAGGCGTTCGACGAAAGGCTTGCAGACGGCGATCTCGGCCTGCGTCGGCGTGCGGTTGCCTGGCGGCCGCCAGTAGATGACGTTGCTGATAAGCGTATCGCGCGTGCGCGAGCGCCCGATCGCGGCGAGCATGCGGTCGAGGAGCTGGCCGGCGCGCCCGACAAAGGGCTTGCCCTGCAGGTCCTCGTCCTTGCCGGGCGCCTCGCCGATGACGAGAAGCGGCGCGCCGAATACGCCGTCGGCGAAGACCGTCGTGCGCGCGCCGGCTTTCAGCGGACAGCCGTTGAAGGCTTCGACGGCGCGTCGAAGCTCGTCGACGCCTGCGCAGGCGTTGGCGATCCGGCGCGCTTCGGCGACCGCTTCATCGGTGCTGATATGCACGGCGGGCGCAATCGGCGTCACCGTCGGCGGCGCATCGCTGCTGCGAATGCGCGCCGGTTTCGCCAGCGGCTTTGACGCCGCCCGGTCGAAGAAATCCCGGGGCTGGGCGAGGACCGCCTCGTCGACGCCGGACTCGGCGTACCAGCGCAGAAGCGCCCGCGCCGCGTTGTTATCCTGAAGGTTGCTCACGCGCGAGGACAGCGCCACGAAAGCCGGGCCTTTGTCAAACCGCCGTCGCGATCAGCAGCTGCGCGCCGTAATAGAGCGGCAGGCCCCAGGCGCGGTTGATGAATGCGCGCCCGTCAAACCGGTCGCGCGCGACGGAAAGGTCGGATGCGGCGAAGGCGGCCGCGCCGATCGCGAGCTGCAGGCTTTGCGGCGCTCCTATCGCGACATGATGGCCGACGCTGAGCCCGACCATCGCCGAAATGATGAGGACATAGATCGCGACCGGCGCCGCCATCGCTCCCATTTTTCCGCGCATGGGCCGGAGGAAAATGAGCCCGGCGCCGAGCGTCGCGCCGGCTGCGCTCGCGGCCTCCAAGCCGAAACGGACGCCCCCCGTAAGGAACGCCCAGGAATAGGCGATGTGGCCGAGGGCAAAGGCGCCGACCCCCGCAAGCAAGAACCGGTCGCTGCGCGGAATGAGGAAAATGTCGCCGAGGGCCGAAAGGACGAGCCCGGCGAAGAGCGCCGTCCCCATCGGGCTGTCAAGCAATCCGGCGGCGAGCCCGGCGCCGACAAAGGCGAGCGAGGCGACCGGTTTGAAGACGGCCCGAAGGCGCGAGTCGTCCCGAGACTCCGCGCAGAGGAGCCCGCCGCAGGCGCCGATGCAGAGGCCGACGAAGATTTCCACAAGCATCGTCCGCCTCCTGAAGGCCGGGGGTGCGACCCCTCACTCAATGGCCTTTGGCGGTGAATTGAGCCAAAAGGCAAACCCTCAGGTCACAAAGCCGGGCTAACAATCGACCTCAAGGAGCGGGAATGACCACCGACGCCGAAGAGCGCGAGCGCATGGATTTTGACGTGGTGATCGTCGGGGCGGGGCCCGCCGGGCTCTCGGCCGCGATCCGCCTGAAGCAGCGCGCCGCGGAAACGGGCTCCGACTTGACGGTCGTCGTCGTCGAGAAGGGCTCTGAAGTCGGCGCCCATATCCTTTCCGGCGCCGTGCTCGACCCTTCCGGCCTCGATGCGCTCTTCCCCGACTGGAAGAAAAGGGGCGCGCCGGTCACGGTCGAGGTCGTCTCCGAAAGCTTCAAGATTTTCGGGCCGTCCGGTTCGCTGCCGCTCCCCGTCTTCGCCATGCCGCCGATGGTCAAGAACCACGGTAACTACATCGTCTCGATGGGAAATCTCTGCCGCTGGCTCGCGGGGGAAGCCGAAGCGCTCGGCGTCGAGATTTATCCCGGCATGGCGGCGTCAAAGCCGCTGTGGCGGGAAGACGGCTCGCTGCGCGGCGTCGTCGTCGGCGAGGTCGGAATCGGCAAGGACGGGACGAAGACCGACCAGCACCAGCCAGGCATGGAGCTGTGCGGCAAGTACGTTCTCATCGCCGAGGGCGCGCGCGGCTCGCTCGCCAAAGGGCTTATCGAACGTTTCGGCCTCGACCAGAATTCAGAGCCCCAGAAATACGGCATCGGCCTCAAGGAGCTGTGGGAGATCAAGCCGGAAAAAGCCCGGCCCGGCCATGTCCAGCACACTTTCGGCTGGCCGCTCGACAATGAAACCGGCGGCGGCTCGTTCCTCTATCACTATGACGACAACACCATCGCGCTCGGTTTCGTCGTCCACCTCAATTACCGGAATCCGCATATCTATCCGTATGCGGAGTTCCAGAAATTCAAGACCCATCCTGAGATCGCAAGCCTGCTCGAAGGCGGCAAGCGCATCGCCTACGGCGCGCGCGCGATCACCGAGGGCGGCTATCAGTCGGTCCCGAAGCTCGTCTTTCCGGGCGGCGCGCTGATCGGCTGCGCGGCGGGCTTCGTCAACGTGCCGCGAATCAAGGGCAATCATAACGCCATGCTGACCGGCATGATGGCGGCGGACGCGGCCTTCGACGCGATCGCCGCCAGGCGCGAAGGCGACGAGCTTGACGCCTATGCGGCCGCCTACGACGCCTCGCCGGTGAAGCGCGAGCTTAGAAGAGCGCGCAACGCCAAGCCGCTGTGGACGAAGTTCGGCACCGCGCTCGGCGGCATCGCCCTTTCAGGGTTCGATCTCTGGACGAACACCATCATTCCCGGGTTTTCGGTCTTCGGCACGCTGAAGCACGGGAAAACCGACGCGGCGGCGACCGGCGAGGCCTCCGCCTTCAAGTCGCCCGACTATCCGCGCGCCGACGGGGTCCTGACCTTCGATCGGCTGACGAACCTCTCGTTTTCCGGCGTCTATCACGAGGAGAACCAGCCCGTTCATCTCGTGCTGAAGGACCCCTCGGTTCCGATCAAGGTCAATCTTCCCCGTTACGCCGAACCCGCGCAGCGCTATTGTCCGGCGGGCGTCTACGAGGTGCTGACGGCGGACGGCGGCGCGCCGCGATTCCAGATCAACGCGCAGAACTGCGTTCATTGCAAAACCTGCGACATCAAGGATCCGTCGCAGAATATCGAGTGGACGACGCCCGAAGGCGGCGGCGGCCCCAACTACCCGAACATGTGACGGCGCGAACGCCAGGAGCGACCGAGTTGAGAGCATTTGTGTTTGTGTGCGCGGGCGTTGTGGCGCTCGGCGCGTGTGCGACGGCGGGCCCTCAGCCTGCAAGCGGCGCCGGCGAATATCTGTCCGGGCGCGTCGCGGCGGGCGTCAACGACATCGGCGCGGCGGCGGACAAGTTCGCCGTCGCCTCCGCCGCCAATCCCGAAGACATCGACGCGCTGCGCAAGGCGTTTCTCTACGGCCTTGCAAGCGGCGCCGTCGAGCGCACCCTTCCCTTCGCCGAACGCCTCGCCGCCGCCGACAAGACCGACGGCATGGCGCGCATCACGCTCGCGGCCGCCAAGATGAAGCGCGGAGATTACGCCGCGGCTAAACGGCTGCTCGCCGGCGACTTCAACGAGTCCTTTTCAAAGTCGATCGGCTTTATCGCCGGCGTCTGGATCACGGCTGAGGAACAGGGCCCGCAAAAAGGTCTCGAAGCGCTCGCCGCCGCGCCGGATGATGTCTTCAAGGGCTTCAATCCCGGCATCGCCGCAATCCTCGCCGAACAGACCGGCGACCTCGATGCGGCGCGCGCCGCTCATCAGCTGTCCGTCGGGTCCTTTGCAGGACCGTCGGGGCGCGAGGCTTACGGCGCTTTTCTCGAACGCTCGGGCGATGCGGACGCGGCGCGCAGTTTCTATGAGCTTCTTGAACGCGATCGCGGCGCAGCCCGCCGAACGGCCCGCGCCGGCCTTCAGCGTCTCGATCGCAAGACGCCGTCCAAAGCCTATGCGTCCGTTTCGGCCGTCGAGGGCACGGCGATCGCTCTTTACAATTTCTCCGGCAACACGCTCGAACAGTCGGCTGGCGAGCGCGCGCGCGCGGCGGAAGCCGGGTTCAAGGTCGGCGAGCCGCAATTCACGCTGCCGCTCGTCCTCGCGCAGCTCTCGATTTATCTCGATCCCGAATTTGCGCCGGCGCGCCAGCTCGCGGCCTCGATCCTCAACGTCTATGCGAATTATGAAGCCGCGCGTGAGATCGTCAGCCGCATTCCGCCGTCCTCGCCCTATTACGAACAGGCCCAGATCGAAATCGCCGCGAGCCTCGCGGCAGAGGATCGGGTCGGCGAAGCGATCAAGTTGATGCGCAAGGCCGCTCGCGCCGACCGTTCGTCCGAGGAAATGCGCCTCACCCTCGCCGGCCTCTATGCAGGCGAAGGCCGCCACGGCGAAGCGGTCGCGGCGGCGAGCGAAGCGATCGAGCTCCTGAAACCGGAACCGCCCGAGGACGCGTGGCGCTTTTACATCGCGCGCGCCGCTTCGCTGATCGAATTGAAGCGCTGGCCGGATGCGGAAGCCGACCTGAAGCGCGCCGTCGAGATCGCGCCGGAGGAGCCGACGACGCTCAACTATCTCGGCTACAGCTGGGCCGAGCGCGGCGAAAATCTCGACGAGGCGTTCAAGCTGATTGAGAAGGCGGTGGCGCTCGCGCCGAATTCCGGGGCGATCATCGACAGCCTCGGCTGGGCCCATTACCAGCTCGGCCGCTATGACGAGGCGCTGCCGCATCTTGAACAGGCCGCCTCGCTCGAACCCGCCGATCCGACGATCACGGATCATCTCGGCGATGTCTATGCGCGCCTCGGCCGCACGGTCGAAGCGGAGTTCCAGTGGCGGCGCGCGCTTGAACTGGAGCCCAGCGACGCCATGCGCGCGGCGATCGAGAAAAAGCTTCGCGAGGGCCTTCCGCCCCCGTCTGTTCCAACGGCCGCGCCGAAAGCGCCATCCTGACGCCGCCCATGATCGCCGCGATCGCGCCCGCCAAGATCAATCTCTACCTCCATGTCGGGGGCGTGCGGCGCGATCGTCTGCATGAACTTAGGAGCCTTTTTCTGTTCGCCGACGCCGGCGACGTCGTCAGCGTCGAGCCGGCGCGCGCGTTGACGCTTACGATCGCCGGCCCCTTATCGGCGCCGCTGCTGAAGGAGCCCGCGGAGCGCAATCTCGTGATGCGCGCCGCAAGGCTTCTCCAGAAAGAAGCGGGCGAGGACGCCGGCGCGCGGATCACGCTTGAGAAGCGCCTCCCCATCGCATCGGGCGTCGGCGGCGGCTCGGCGGATGCGGCGGCGACGTTCCGTGCCCTGATGAAGCTCTGGAGGCTTGAAATTCCGGCGCCGCGCCTCGCCGCGCTCGCCTTTGCGCTCGGCGCCGATGTTCCCGCCTGCCTGTCGCGAGCGCCCGTTCTCGTCGGCGGCGCCGGCGAGCGCCTTCAGCCGGCGCCGGCGTTGCCGCCGTTGTCGGTCTGCCTCGTCAATCCGCGCATCCCGATGCCGACGGGGCCGGTCTTCCGCGCCTTCGACGCGCAAAATCCGGCGCCCGCCGCTCCGCAGGACCCCGATTTTTCCGCCGCCCGCCGGCTCGACGGCGTGCGCGCGCTCATCGCGGCCTCGCGCAACGATCTTGAGCCTTTTGCGATCGCGCGCGCGCCTGTCATCGCGGATGTGATCGCGCGGCTCTCGGGGCAGCCGGGCGCGCTGGCGGCGCGCATGTCGGGGAGCGGCGCGACCGTCTTTGCGCTTTTCCATGCGCGGAGCGCCGCAGCCCGCGCCGCCGCTGCGATGCGCGCGCGAGGGTGGTGGGCGCTCGATGCGCGGCTTTACGGGGCGAGCGGAGCATGAGCACCGCGCTTCTCCTTGTGCTTGCCGCCGCCGCCGCCGCGGCGCTCTCCTTTCTCTCGGCGCGCTTCTTCGCGCGCCGGGGCTGGCTTCCCGATCGGCCGGTCGCGCGCTCCAGCCACAAGGCGCCGACGCCGCGCACGGGCGGCGTCGCGGTGATCATCGGCTTTATTTGTCCGGCGCTCGCGCTGTCGGTCGTCGAGCCCGGCCTCTGGAAGTTTGCAGCGCTCGTTTTCGGCGCCTTCGTGCTCGGCTTCGCCGATGACGCGCGGCCTTTGCCGGCGGCGGTGAAGCTCGTCGGCCAGACGGCGATCGCTGCGCTGTTTGTTTTCCTGTTCGGCGCCGTTGAGACGATCCCGGCGCCGTTCTTCGGCGCTGTCGCCCTCGGGCCCGCTGCGGCGCCGCTGACGGCGTTCTGGATCATCGCTTTCATGAACGCCTACAATTTCATGGACGGCGCCAACGGATTGGCGGCGACGGCGGCGATCTTCGGCCTGTCCGCGCTCGCCGTGGCGATCGCAGCGTCAGGGGATGGCGCGTCCGCTGGGGCGGCGGCGCTGATGGCCGCAAGCGTCTTCGGTTTCTTGCCGCTGAATTTTCCGAAGGGCCGGCTGTTTCTCGGCGACGGCGGCAGCCAGTCGATCGGATTTGCGATCGCGGCGTTCGCGGTTTTCGCCGCGCAAGGAGAAGGCGCCGTTTCCGCGCTGTTCGCGCCGACGGCGTTCATGCCTTTCCTGTTCGACGTCGCCTTCACTCTCGCCCATCGTGCAGCGCGCCGGCGCAGCCTCGTCGAAGGTCACAACGAGCACCTCTATCAGCTGCTGATCCGGCTCGGGTCCCCTCATTCGTCGGTGACCGCGCTCTATCTCGCGCTTGTCGCGCTCTCGACGCTGACGGCGATCTTCGCCGGCGCGTTGCCGGCGACATGGCAGTTCATCGCCCCTGCCGGGCTCGCCGCCCTTTTTGCAGCGCCGGCGCTCGTTCTTTATCGCAGGGCGGCCGCGGCAGGGTTGCTCGCCGCGCCGACGCCGGCTGCGGCGGCTCCGCTGGCCAAGGCGGCGGAATAGACCGGCGCGCAAGAGCCCTTTGCGGTCGAGGTGAGCGGAATCATCTTCCGCTCATCCCCGCGGCGAGCGGAGATCCGGAGCCGCTGAGCGCTGTGCTTTGAGACATGGAATCCGCTCGCGCGGGAATGAGCGGGGAGCGCGCGGCTCGATCTGCTCGCAGCTTGGCCCTGGTTTTTAGGAAATCCGCGCGACCGACTGCGCGGCGATCGCGGCGAGCTGCGCGCTGAAGACGTTCTGCGGGGCGAGGGCGAGATCGTCGAGCGCGCGCGCCGCATAACGCCGCGCGCAGGCGAAGGTGTCCTCAAGCGCGCGCGTGGCGGCGATGAGGTCGCAGGCGCGCTCGAAATCGCCGGGCCGCTGGCGCCCTTCGGCGATCGTCCGGCGCCAGAAATCGCGGTCCGGTTCGCTCGCGCGGTCGAAGGCGTAGACGACAGGCAGCGTCATTTTCCCTTCGCGGAAATCGTCGCCGACGCTCTTGCCGAGCGATTGTTCGCGCCCTGAATAATCGAGCGCGTCATCGACGAGCTGGAAGGCGACGCCGAGATTGCGCCCGAAGCTGCGCATCGCTTCTTCGCTGCGGGCGTCCGCCCCGGCGACGATCGCGCCCGCCTGCGTCGCGGCTGCGAACAGCGCGGCGGTCTTCGACTCGACGACGGCGAGATACATTTCGAACGTCGCCTCAAGGTTTTTCTGCGTCGCGAGCTGCAGGACTTCGCCTTCCGCGATGACGCCCGAGGCGCGCGACAGGACTTGCAGCACGTTGAGGTCGCCGGCCGCGACCATCAGCTCGAAGGCCTGCGCGAACAGGTAGTCGCCGACGAGCACGCTCTCCTTGTTGCCCCAGATGATGTTGGCGGTCCGCTCGCCGCGCCGCAGCGAAGAGGCGTCGACGACATCGTCATGAAGGAGCGTCGCGCCGTGAATAAGCTCGACCGCGCCGGCGAGCTTCACATGGTCGCGCCCCTCGTAACCGAAGAGGCGCGCCGAGGCGAGCGTCAGGAGAGGCCGGAGACGTTTGCCGCCCGAATTGATGAGGTGGCTCGCGATCTCGACGATCATCGGCGCGCGCGAGCGCATGGCGGAGAGGATCGTGTGGTTAACCGACTCAAGATCGGCGGCGCACAGCGCGCGCAGGCCCGCGACGGCTTCGACAAAGCCTTCCTGCTGGCGTCCGGGCGCCGGCGAGACGGAGGTGAGCGCAAGTTCCAAGACGCCTCGAACGGATTGCAAATGCCGCAATCCGAAGATGGAGGGTCGGGCCGTGCCGGGTCAAGGCGCGGGCTTGCGACCGATTGCGCCCAAACGAAGA
The DNA here is from genome assembly GCA_964578685.1 of uncultured Caulobacterales bacterium. Taxonomy (GTDB): domain Bacteria; phylum Pseudomonadota; class Alphaproteobacteria; order Caulobacterales; family Parvularculaceae; genus Amphiplicatus. The sequence continues at coordinate 14,535 of CAZOEB010000006.1, read as the reverse complement.
GGTGATGCGGCGTATCGTCCGACCCCGCCATCCGCACATCGTTGCAGGCGAGGCGTTTTCGCAGGTAAGCTTCAGGAGCGCTACTAGAGGCTGAGGCATGAATTCGATCGCCGGCATCGTCGCAGGGTTTGTCGTCATCGGCGGCGCCGTCGCGTTGATGAGGTTCGGCGCGCGCAAGGCTGGCGAGCTCAGGCGGGCGATCGATGAACTGCGCGGCGAGGCGAGAGGTCCCGGCGGCGACGTTCTCGATTTCGAGCGCGATCCCACGACCGGCGTTTACAGGGCGAAGCCCTGAAACCGGCGCCCTGAAGCAGGCGATAAGGCTGGCCGTCCGGCGCGCGCCCCGGCTACACTTTCCCGAAAACGCCGGTCGCGGGAGGCGACGCCTTGCCAGCCATGTCAGCGCCGCCGCACCTCGCCTTCATCGACCTTGAGGCGTCGGGACTCGGTCCCTTCTCCTGGCCCATCGAAGTCGGCTGGGCGCTCGAAGAAGGCGTCACCGATGCGGTGCTCATCAGTCCCGCGCCGTCATGGTCGATGGACGCCTGGGACCCGAGGGCCGAACGCCTGCACGGCATCAGCCCGCGCGTCCTCAGCGATCTCGGCCTCGACCCAGCTGAAGCGTGCGAGCGGATCGAGGCGGCGCTCGCCGGGCGCACCGTCTATTCCGATGCGCCGGACTGGGACGGTTTCTGGATGCTCCGCCTGTTTCAGGCGGCGGGACGGCGCTGCGAAATCAGGCTTCACGACTTCGCCCGCGCGGTGCCGCCCCTCTCGAAGAACGCGAAAGCGAAACTTCTTCAGCAGGCGGATCGTCTGGCGCCGCGCCGTCACCGCGCATCCGAAGACGCGCTGCATTTGCTGACCATTCATCGCCTCGCAGCCGAGGGCCTTAAAGGCGAATGAACGGCGATGCGGCCGATAAGGGACAGCGGCGCCTTCGCGTCGCGATCGAGGGCGGCGAGGTCGCGCTCCTGCGGTTTGGACGCGAGGGCGCGCCGCCGCTCCTCTTCGCGCACGCCAACGGCTTTTGCGCGTCGGCCTATCGGCGGATGTTTCTCAATCTCGGCGATCGCTTTGACATCTTCGCCGTCGACCAGCGCGGCCATGGCCGGACGACGCTCCCCGCCGAGCCCCAAGGTCATCGCAGCATGGCGGTGTTCGGCGACGATCTCCGCCGCATCAAGGCGGCGCTAGCGTCCCATGTTTCCGGCCGCGCTTTCATTCTGGCTGGGCACAGTCTCGGCGGCGTCGCTGCGGCGAAGGCGGCGGCGGGCGATCAGACCGTCGCGGCGATCCGCCTCATCGAACCCGTCGCCATGCCGGACGCCTGGAATGCGGTCGCCGCAACACCCCTTTGGCCGCTGATCGCGCCGCATGTTCCGCTGGTGCGCGCCGCCGCGCGACGCCGCAGCCGCTGGCCTGACCGTCAGGCGGTCCTCGCCAGCTACGTCCGCAAGCCTTTCTTCGCCGGGTGGGAAACCGGCGTCCTTGCCGACTACCTTGAAGACGGCCTCGCCGACGAAGCGGACGGCGTCCGCCTCGCTTGCGCCCCGGCCTGGGAGGCGGCGAATTTCGCCGCTCAAGCGAACGATCTCTGGGGCGCCGTCAGGAATGCCCGCGCTCCGGTCAGCGTTCTCGCGGCCCGCCACCCGTCCTCAACCGTACCGCGCGCCGCCGAGGCCCGGTTTCGCCGGCTCGGGGCGCGGGTCGACCGGGTCAGCGGCGCGACGCACCTCATCCCCTTCGAAAATCCGACGTTGGCGGCGCAATTCCTGGGGACCTCTACTTAATCCTTGGAGGGGGCGATCCCTTTTGCTATGCGGGCGCCGATCTTTAGCGGGTCGAGGCGCGACCGCACGCTTTCGCTGGCGTCGGCGCGGGGCCCATCGCCGTTTCAACCGAGGTTTTTCGCCATGAGCCAGACCGCCCAGCAAACCCAGATTTCGGGAACGATGTTCCTTTATCAGCGTCCCGAACTGCTGAACACGCAGGCGCATGGCGATCTCGGCGTGCGCGCCGCGCCGAAGCCCTATCAGTTCTGCGCCAGCGCGCGCGCGATCCCGCTGACGATTTCGGAGATCGCGGAAGCAAGCCGGTTCTATCCGGTCGTTTTCGGTTCGGCCGAAGATCTTCAGCCGATCGCGATCGTCGGGCTTCTCGATGACGTCAATCTGTTCGTCGACGAGAACGGCAATTGGGACCCTTACGCCTATGTTCCGGGCTATATCCGCCGCTATCCCTTCGGCATCGCGGCCGAGCAGGGCGGCGACCGATTCGCGCTTGTCATCGACGCCGGGTTTGAAGGCATCGACCGCAACGCCGACCGCAAATTTTTCGCCGGGAGCGAGCTCAGCGATCTTTCGAAACAGGCGATGGAATTCACGAAAACCTATGAAGCCGACCGGCGTCTCACCGAACAGGTCATGAAGCAGGTGAAAGAGCTCAATCTCGTCACCGGCCAGTCCGCCCAATATACGCCGTCCGGCGGCCTCGAGCCCCAGACATTCGCGAATTATCTCGGCGTCGATGAAACCAAGCTCGCCGGCCTCTCTGACGAGGAATTCCTGAAAATCCGCAGGCTGAACATCCTTCCGGTGCTCTATGCGCACCTGATGTCGCTCGGCAACTGGCGCAACCTCATCCTGCGCCGGATGCGCCGCTTCAACATGACCGAGAATGAGGCGGCGACGGTGCGCCGGTCCTAAGGCGTTCACGTCTCGGGGAGTGGCGCGGGGGGCTCGGCCCCTTGCGCTTGGCGTTAACCCCGCCCCCCTTTAATGAGACGCCATGAGGCTTCTTCTGGCCGCCGTCGTTCTGCTCGCCGTCGCCGCCGCACCGGCGGGGGCGCAAGAGGTCGTCGTCACGGATCACGCCCGCTCCAGTCTCCACGCCGAGACGGCCGGCGTCGCGCCGGGCGGCGCCGTTCGCCTCGCCCTTCACCAGACGCTCGAAGAGGGCTGGCACGTCTACTGGAAGAACCCCGGCGATTCCGGGCTGCCGCTTGAGACGATCTGGACGCTCCCCGAGGGCGCCAGCGTCAGCGCGGTCAATTATCCGGCGCCGCATCGCATTGAGATCGGCCCGCTCGTCAATTACGGCCATGAGGGCGCGCCGGTCTTCACCGCGACGCTGACGGCGCCCGCGGGCGTCGCCGCCGGGTCGATGCTCGACCTTCGGCTTGAAGCGACGTGGCTCATCTGCGCCGATATCTGCGTGCCGGAAACCGGCGTCTTCGACCTCTCCCTGCCGGTTCTCGCCGATCCGCCGCTGAACGCCGACGCGGCGCCGATCTTCGCCGCCGCCGAGGCTCAAGCGCCCGCGCCGGCGAAGGCGGCCTATCGCGCCGCTGACAACCGATTCGTCATCGAAGCGGCCATCGACGGCGCCGAGGCGATCGGCGGATATTTCTTTCCGGAGGCGGACAATCTCGTCGCGCCGTCCGCGCCGCAGCGCTTCGAGCGCGCAGGCGACAAGGTGCGGCTGTCGATGCCGGCGTTGAAGTCGGCGGAGGGCGTCGTCAATGGCGTCATCAGCATCGACACGAAAAACGGCGCCCGTGCTTACGCAGTCGAGGCGGTCGCCGATGCGGCGATCACGCTTTCATCAGCGCCCGCTGCGGCGGGGCCGGCGTCAGCAGCAGCGGCGCCGACCGCCGCGTCATTGCCGGGCTTGCTCATCGCAGCCTTTATCGGCGGGGCGATCCTCAACCTGATGCCGTGCGTATTTCCGATCCTCTTCGTAAAGGCGGCGTCGTTCGCCGCCGCCGGAACCGATACGAAACTCATGCGCCGTCACGGCGTGCTTTATGCGGCGGGCGTCATCGCAACCTTCGCCGCGCTCGGCGCCGCGCTTCTTGCGCTGCGTGCGGCGGGTGAAGGGCTCGGCTGGGGCTTTCACCTGCAATCGCCGATCGTCGTCGCCTTGTCGGCTTACGTGCTGTTCGCGGTCGGGCTCAATCTCGCCGGCGCCTTTTCGGTGGGTCAGGGTTTCCAGAACGCCGGCGCCGGCCTTTTGTCGTCGGCGCAAGGGGATGCGGCGGCGTTCCTCACCGGCGTCCTCGCCGTCTTCGTCGCCGCGCCTTGCGTCGGGCCGTTCCTGACCGCGCCGATCGGGGCGGCCGCTTTCCTGCCGCCCGCCGCCGGCATGGCGATTTTCATCGCCATGGCGCTGGGTCTCGCCGCGCCTTATGTCGCGCTCTCTTTCTCGCCGGCGCTGGCGCGCCGCCTGCCGAAGCCGGGGCCCTGGATGGAGCGCTTCCGGCAGATCCTCGCTTTTCCGGTGTTCGCCGCCAGCGCCTATTTCATCTGGGTCCTCAGCGCGCAGACAGGCCGCGCCGGTCTTGCGCTCGCGCTCGCCGGGCTCGTGCTCCTCGCGCTCGCGGCGCGACTTTGGGAATGGGGACGCCAGAGCGGATGGGCGCGCCCCGCAGCGCTTGTCTCGCTCCTCGTTGCGGCGCTGCCGGTGGCGCTCCTCAAACCGGCGCCGGCGGTCGCGCGCGAGGCAGGCTACGCCGTCGGCGAGACGATCGCCTTTGACGCCGCCGACATCGACCGCCGCCGCGCCGCCGGCGAAGCGATCTTCATCGATTTCACGGCGGCCTGGTGCGTCACCTGCCAGTTCAACAAGCTGACGGTGCTGTCGTCGAAAAAGGTCGCCGACGCGTTCGCCGCCGCCGATGTGACCCTCGCCGTCGCCGACTGGACCAATCGCGACGAGAAAATCGCCGCCGCACTCGCCTCCTTCGGCGCCAACGGCGTGCCGCTTTATGTTTATTACCCGAAAGGCGGAAAGGCCGTGGTGCTGCCCCAGCCGCTGACGGAAGCCGCCATCCTTTCCCTCGTAACGCCCCAGAAAGAAGGAGTCTGACGATGAAAAAATGTCTCGCCCTCGCCGCCGCAGGGGCGGCCCTCGCCGGCGCCGCCTTCGCCGACCCGGCGATCGACGCCCCCGCGCCCGCCTTTTCGGGGCCGGCCTCCAACGGGCAGACGATTTCGCTCGACCAGTTCAAGGGTCAGACCGTCATCCTCGAATGGACGAATGACGGCTGCCCCTTCGTTCAGAAACACTACGAAACCGGCAACATGCAGAAGACCCAGAAGACGGCCAATGACGCCGGCGCTGTCTGGATCACGGTGATGTCCTCCGCGCCCGGCAAGCAGGGCCATGCGGACGCGACCCGCGCCAACAAGCTGATGAAGGAATGGGCGTCGGAGCCCGACTACATCCTCCTCGATCCGGACGGTGTCGTCGGCAAGGCCTATGGCGCGAAGACGACCCCGCAAATGGCGCTCATCGATAAGGACGGCGTCCTTCGCTACGCCGGCGCGATCGACGACAAGCCGTCGGCGAACCACGCGACCGTCAACGGCGCCAATAACTACGTTCTCGCCGCGCTTACCAGCGTCGCCAAGGGCGAACCGGTGGCGGTCAAGGAGACCAAGCCCTACGGCTGCTCGGTCAAATACAAGTCCTGAGATCTAGCGCGCGGAGGCGATCGCAAGCGGCGCGGGCTCGGCAACGGGTCCGCGCTCGGCCGCCTTGAAGCCGAAGATGGCCGTCGCGGCGATGACGACGACGGCGTTGCGGATGAGGCGGCGGGCGATAAGGGCGCGGTTTTGAGCGGTCATGCAGGGCTCTCTAACGCGTCGCCCTTAAGATCGGTTGAGGCGACTAATTAAAATCATTATCAACGCCGCGAAGCGTTTGATGGTTAATCCGCGATGAGCCTGTCAAAAGACGCCGCTTGGGCGGAGCTTGATCGGCTCGGCGCAGAGTTCAGCAAGACGCGCACCATCGCTCTTTTCGACGCCGACGCGCGCCGCGCCGCCGATTTCGCGGTGGAGGCGGCGGGCCTTTATGTCGATTATTCGAAGAACAGGATTTCAAGGACCGCACGCGAGGCGCTTCTCGCGCTCGCGCGCGCCTCAGACCTCGAAGGCGCGATCGCGGCGATGCTTGCGGGCGCGAAGATCAACACGACCGAGGATCGCGCCGTCCTCCATGTCGCGCTGCGCGATTTCTCGGATCGGCCCTATATCGTCGACGGCGCCGATGTCGCGCCGCTGATCGCGGCCGAACGCGCGAAGATGAAGGCCTTCGCCGAGCGCATGGCGGCGGGCGCGCTGAAAGGGTTCACCGGCCGCCCGCTCGACACCATCGTCAATATCGGCATCGGCGGGTCGGATCTCGGGCCCCTGATGGCGGTCGAGGCGTTAAGGCCCTTTTGGCTTCCGGGCCGGCGCGCTTTCTTCGTCTCGAATGTCGACGGCCAGCATCTGGCCGACACGCTGGAGGCCGTCGATCCGGAAACGACGCTCTTCATCGTCGCGTCGAAAACCTTCACGACGCAGGAGACGATGACCAACGCCGACAGCGCGCGGCGCTGGTTTCTCACCCATGGCGGCGACGAAAAATCGGTTGCGAAGCACTTCATCGCCCTGTCGACGAACGCCGACGCCGTGTCGGCGTTCGGCATCGCGCCCGAGAACATGTTCATCTTCTGGGACTGGGTCGGCGGGCGCTATTCGCTGTGGTCGGCGATCGGGCTCGGGGTCGCGCTCCAGTGCGGCTGGCCGGCGTTCGAAGCCCTCCTCAGGGGTGCGAACGCGATGGACGAACATTTCCGCTCGGCGCCGATTGCCCGCAACATGCCGGCGCTCCTTGCGCTTGTCGGCGTCTGGAACCGCAACGTCCTGGGCGCGGCCGCGCATGCGGTTCTCCCTTACGACCAGCATCTCCACCGCCTGCCCGCCTATCTGCAGCAGCTCGACATGGAGTCGAACGGCAAGCGGGTCGCGAAGGACGGCGCGACGCTGACGCGCGGCAGCGGCCCCGTCCTCTTCGGCGAGCCCGGCACCAACGGCCAGCACGCGTTCTACCAGCTCATCCATCAGGGTACGGACGTCATCGCCTGCGACTTCATCGCCGCGGCGCTTTCCGCCTCGCCGCTCGGCGATCACCATGAGAAGCTGCTCGCCAATTTCCTCGCCCAGCCGGAAGCGCTGATGCTCGGCAAGGGCGAGGCGGAGGTGCGCGCCGAGCTGGCGCGCGAGGGGCTTTCGCCTGAAAGAATCGAGGCGCTCGTTCCGCACAAGATCTTTCCCGGCGACCGGCCGTCGAATGCGATCCTGATGGAGCGGCTGGAGCCCCAAACGCTCGGCGCGCTTATCGCACTCTATGAGCACAAGGTTTTTTGTCAGGGCGTCCTCTGGGGCGTGAACTCGTTCGACCAATGGGGCGTCGAGCTCGGCAAGGCGCTCGCAAAAGGCCTCCTTCCGAAAATCGCGCAGACCGGTGAAAAGAAAGCCGCCGCCGGCGGTCATGACGGCTCGACGCTCGCGCTCATCGACCGCATCAATGCGATCCGCGCCCGGAACTGAGAGAAGCTGAAGGGGACGATGATGACGAGAGCCTTTCTGGGGATAGCAGCGGCGCTGACGCTGGCCGCCTGCGCTGAAAAAACCGCAGCGCCGGAAGCGCCGGCGGAGGCTGCATCGCCTGCGATCGAAGAAGCGGCGCCGGAAGCGGCCGAGCCCGCCGAAGAAGCGTTCATTCCGCCCCCGCCGCCGACACGCGCTGATGACTTCGCCTGGCCGGCGGCGAGCGACAGGGTGCGCATTGCGACAACGAGAGGGGACATCGTCGTCGAGCTTTACGGCGCGAAAGCGCCGAAAACGGTCGCGAATTTTCTTCAGTATGCGGCGGACGGTCATTACGACCGCACGATCTTTCACCGCGTCGTCGGCGGCTTCGTCATTCAGGGCGGGGGCTACGGCGTCGCCTTCAACGAGCGGACGACGCGCCCGCCCGTTCCCTATGAGGGCGACAACGGCCTGCCCAACTATCGCACCACCATCGCCATGGCGCGCACGCGCGACCCCGACAGCGCCGCGGCGCAGTGGTACATAAACCTCAACGACAATAACGAGGCGCTCGACCATTTCGAGAACGATCTCGGGCCCCGCTACGGCTACACGGTGTTCGGACGCGTCATCGAAGGGATGGAGGTCGCCGACGCGATCGGCCGCCTGCCGACCGGCCCCGCCGGACCGTTCGACGCGGATGTTCCCGTCGAGACGGTGCTGGTGACGGGCGTCGAGCGGGTGGAGTGAAGGAAAAAACGCCGAATGCGGTTTCGCGCTTGCCGGCGTCGCGAAGATTACGCCTCCCTTTGTGGGAATTGCTGACACAGATGAGCTCCGTCACCCCGGGGCGCGCGTCTTCGCGCGAACCCGGGGTCCATTTCTCCGCATGCGCCAGCGCGCTCGATTCCGGGTTCCGCGCGTCGCGCGGCCCCGGAATGACGGCGAAAGGGTGATGGGCGAACACCCTGCCGAAAGGGGGCGGCATAGCTTCTCGATTGTCCCGTCGCGTTGCGGCTGCGGACGGCGTCGGCTATCCCCGCCTTCATGGCTGACAGGCAAAAATCCTCGCGCCCGAAAGCGCGCGTTCCCCGCGGCTTTCGCGACCGCTTCGGGCCCGAGATCGCGCGCGAGCGCGCAATGCTCGCCCGCATTTCCTCCGTCTACGAATCCTTCGGCTTCGACCCGCTGGAGACGCCGGCCTTCGAGTATACCGATGCGCTCGGAAAGTTTCTCCCGGATGTCGACCGCCCCAATCAGGGCGTTTTCTCGCTGAAGGATGACGACGAGCAGTGGATGAGCCTGCGCTATGATCTGACGGCGCCGCTCGCCCGCTATGTCGCGGAGAATTACGACGGCCTCGCCAAACCCTTCCGCCGCTACGCCGTCGGCGCCGTGTGGCGAAACGAAAAGCCGGGGCCTGGGCGCTTCCGCCAGTTCACGCAATGCGACGCCGACACCGTCGGCGCGCCGGCTCCGAACGCCGATGTCGAATGCTTGCTGATGCTGAGCGAGGCGCTTGAAGCCGCGGGGCTTCAGCGCGGGGACTTCCAGATCCGCCTCAACGACCGCAACGCGCTGACGGGGCTTCTTGAAACCTTGGGTCTCGCCGATGAGGCGCACGCCGCCAAGCGCCTCGGCGTGCTCCGCGCGATGGACAAGCTCGATCGCCTCGGCGAAGCGGGCGTCGCGCTGCTGCTCGGGCCGGGCCGCAAGGATGAATCGGGCGACTACACCGAAGGGGCGAAGCTTTCCGACGCCGATATCGCCCGCGTCATGGCCTTCATGAAGGCGACGGCGGCGACCAACGCCGATACTTGCGCGCGGCTTTCCGATGTCGTCGGCGGCTCGGCGGCGGGCGCGAAGGGCGTTGAAACGCTCAGCTTGATGTCGACGCAACTAAAGGCGCTCGGCCTTGATGAGGGACGCGCGAAGATCGACCTCTCGGTCATTCGCGGTCTTGAATATTACACCGGCCCCGTGTTCGAGGCGGAACTTTTGAGCGCGATCACCGACGACAAGGGCCGACCCGTTCGCGTCGGCTCGGTTGCTTCCGGCGGGCGCTATGACGGCCTTGTCGAGCGCTTCAAGGGCGTCGAGGTTCCCGCCGTCGGCGTTTCGATCGGCGTCTCGCGCCTTCTCGCCGCGCTGGAATTGAAAGGCGAGGCCGCCGGCGCGGACAAAGGACCCGTCGTCATTCTCGCCCTCGAAAACGATCAGATGGCGGACTATCAGCTTATGGCGGCGGAACTGCGCGCCGCGGGCCTGCGCGCCGAGGTCTATGTCGGCGGCGCCGGCATGAAGGCGCAACTCAAATACGCCGACAAGCGCAATGCGCCCGTCGCCGTCATCGTCGGCGGCGATGAGCGCGCGAAGGGCGAGGTGACGCTCAAGGACCTTGCGCGCGGCGCGGAACTGTCGAAGGAGATCGGCGACAACACGGCGTGGCGCGAAGGAAAGCCGGCGCAGGTGTCGGTGAAGCGCGCGGCGCTGGTCGCGGAAACGAAGAAGATTGTCAATTCGTCTCGATAGCCCATGAGGAAGGAAACTCCGTCATCCCGGGGCGGAGCGGAGCGCCCGGGGTCCATCTTTCAGCGCGCGCCGAAGCGTGGACCCCAGGTTCCGCGCTGACGCGCGGCCCCGGGGTGACGGATATCCTTTAACCTTGCAAACTGGATTGCACCATGAACCTTAAGTTGATCGCCTCTCTTTCCGTTCTTGCGTTCCCCGCGCTCGCCGCGCCGCTGGAAGACGCGGCGCTGGAGGCGAGGGCGCGCGCCATCCATGAGCGCGTGATGACGCTCGACACCCATGTCGACATTCCGCTCGACTATGCGACGCACAAGGCCGATCCCGGCGGCTTCACCGAACTCCAGAACGATCTGCCGAAGATGCGGGCGGGCGGGCTCGATGCGGCGTTCTTCATCGTCTACACGCCGCAAGGACCGATGACGGAGGAAGGCTACGCGAAAGCGCGCGATATCGCCTTCACGCGCCTTTCCGCCATCCACCGTCTCGTCAACGCCTATCCGGACGAAGTCGCTCTCGCGCGCACGGCGAAAGAGGCGCGCGCCATCGCGAAATCGGGGCGCAAGATCGCCTTCATCGGCATGGAGAACGCTTTTCCGCTAGGGCCCACTCCTCAAGCTGCGGACGTTCAACGCCTCGCCGCCGACGGGGTGCGCTATGTCGGCGTCACGCATTTCGGCCACAACCAGTTCGGCGACAGCTCGAATCCCAACACGGAGGCCGGCGAGACGGAAGCGCCGAACAAAGGCCTCACCGCCCTCGGACGTTCCCTCGTCGCCGAACTCAACAAGGCGGGGATCATGGTAGATGTCAGCCATGCGAGCCGCGACGTGATGATGCAGGCGGCCGCGCTGTCGACCGCGCCGATCATCGCTTCGCATTCTGGCGCCAAAGCGATCGCCGACAGTCCGCGCAATCTCGATGACGAGCAGCTGAGGGCGCTCAAGGCCAATGGCGGCGTCGTGCAGATCGTCGCGCTCGACGTCTATGTGAAGCCCTTGAACGCCGAGCAGAAGGCGCTGCAGGACAGGATCCGCAAGGAAATGAAGCTTGAGACCTCCGCCGCGCGCGCGGCGATGAGCCCGGAAGTCGAGGCCGAATACGAAAAGCGCATGGCGGAGCGCTGGAAGATTTCGCCGCGCGCCAGCGTGTCCGATTTCGTCGATCACATCGACCATGTCGTGAAGACGATCGGCGTCGACCATGTCGGCATTGCGTCCGATTTCGACGGCGGCGGCGGCGTCACCGGCTGGGAGGACGCAGGCGAAACCCTCAATGTCACGCGCGAGCTCGTCCGCCGCGGCTATAGCGACGCCGATATCGCCAAGATCTGGGGCGGCAACCTGCTGCGGGTCCTCGAAGCGGTCGAAAAGGAAGCCGCGCGTCTCGCGAAGGGATGAGGCGGCGTTTCGGAACGCCCGCTAAGGCCAGGCCTCGGCGAGCGCCCGCACCGAAAGAAAGAGGCAGGTCGGAACGCTGGCGGTCGACAGGCCCGACACGACGCGGCGGCGCGCCTCGTCAAGCTCGCCTTGCCGGTGCGCGGCGACGGCCTTCATCAGCTGGCGCGCCGCGACCAGAATGATCGCGAGCCCGATGGCGCTGAGAACGGCTTCGGGCGCCCTCGGCGGGAGATCAAACTCGCCAAGTCCTGGTATCAACGCCGCGCCGATCGCAACGGGCGCGAGCGCGAAGAGGATCGCCCAGATCGCGAAGAACCCGAACAATGCGCCAATTTCCGACGCCGCCAACAGGTGGACGAACGCGATCAGTGCAATCATGATGCGGAATTTCGTCCGGCCCATTGAGGCCCCCCTCCATAAGGGAAGCCTGCGCCCTCGTCCGTGAAGAATCGATTGCTGACGGGCGATGAGGCGTTAACTTGTTGATCGCGCCGGCAGGATAGACTTTGGGCGTCCAGGATAGGAGCTGCGGCCATGGCCGGTCCGATGCGGTGGGTGCTTTTCTTCAGCGTCATCATTGCGGCCGTCGCCGGCGTCGCGGCGCTGTGGATCGGCTGGACGCCGGAGCTGATGAAAGCGCTCGCTTCCTTCGTGATCGTCATGATCGCGTCGATTGCGCTTTACGCGCTGCGCCCCCGCGCCTGACGCTTCTAAAGAGCGGACCCGGCGGCTACACCGGCGCCGATGCCACCATCACCCGGCGCGAAAGCGGCGCTCGCCGCGCTCTGGCTCTACAAGCGGACGCTGTCGCCGGTGTTTTATGTTTTCGGCGCGCGCTGCCGGCACATGCCGACCTGCTCCGATTACGCCGCCGACGCCTTTCGCCTGCATGGCGGCCGCAGGGGGTTCTGGCTGACGCTCTCGCGGCTCTGCCGCTGCCACCCTTTCGGCTCGCACGGCTTCGACCCGGTCCCGCAATCGCTCCCTGACGCCGGCTGGCGCCTCTGGCGCTACGGCGACTGGGCGTGGACGGAACGGGGACAAAAGCGGCCCGAGGCTTGACCTTCGCACCTGCGTCATGGAACTCCCGGTCTCTCAGCCGTTTTCCGGATGTCTTCGATGGTTTCGATCACGCTCCCCGACAATTCCGTCCGCCACTTTGACGGCTATGTGACGGGCACGGAGATCGCGGGATCGATCTCGAAGTCGCTCTTGAAGCGCGCGGTCGCAATGCGGGTCAACGGCGAGCTGACGGACCTTTTTGAAGGGCTGACCTCGGACGCGCGCGTCGAGATCATCACCCGCGACGACCCCGAGGCGCTCGACATCATTCGCCATGACGCGGCGCATCTGATGGCGCAGGCGGTGCAGGAGCTGTTCCCCGGCACGCAGGTGACGATCGGCCCGAATATCGAAGACGGGTTCTTTTACGACTTCGCGCGCGAGACGCCGTTCTCGACCGACGATCTTGCGCGCATCGAAAAACGGATGGCGGAGATCGTCGACGAAGACCGCCCGACGCGGCGCCAGCTGATGGCGCGCGAGGACGCGATCGCGCATTTCAAGTCGATCGGCGAGACCTACAAGGCCGAGATCGTCGCCGACATTCCGGAAGGCGAGGAGATCAGGATCTACTGGCACGGGGACTGGCACGACCTCTGCCGAGGACCCCATCTTCCGTCCACGAAGCATATCGGCAAGGCTTTCAAGCTGATGAAGGTCGCGGGCGCCTATTGGCGCGGCGATCACCGCAACGCCGTCCTCCAGCGCATCTACGGCACGGCGTGGAAGGACGAGAAGGACCTCAAGGCCTATCTGACCCGCCTTGAAGAGGCGGAGAAGCGCGACCATCGGCGGCTCGGAAAAGAGCTTGACCTCTTTCACTTCCAGCAGGAAGCGCAAGGCTCGGTCTTCTGGCACCCGAAGGGCTTTCTCGTCTGGCGTCAGCTTGAGGCCTATATCCGGCGGCGCCTTGATGACGACGGCTATGTTGAGGTGAAGACGCCGCAGCTTCTCGATTCGAAGCTGTGGGAGATGTCGGGCCACTGGTCGAAATTCCGCGACGGCATGTTCATCGTGCCGGACGAAATTCCGTCGACGGAGGAAGGAAGGCCGGTTCTTTCGGGCAAGGCCGATCTGATGGCGCTGAAGCCGATGAATTGTCCCGCCCATGTGCAGATCTTCAACCAGGGCATCAAGTCATATCGCGATCTGCCGATCCGCATGGCGGAGTTCGGTTGCTGCCACCGGAACGAGGCGCATGGCGCGCTGCACGGCCTGATGCGCGTGCGGCAGATGACGCAGGACGACGCGCATATCTTCTGCCGCGAGGACCAGATCGACGCGGAGGTCGCGAAGTTCCTCGCGCTCTTCAACCGGGTCTATTCCGACATGGGCATGACGGACATCAAGTATAAGCTGGCGACGCGTCCCGCCGTGCGGGCGGGCGACGACGCCATTTGGGACCGGGCGGAGAAAGCGCTCGCGGATGCGCTCACCGGCGCCGGCGTCGATTTTTCTTATGCGCACGGCGACGGCGCCTTTTACGGGCCGAAGCTTGAATTCCATCTGACGGATGCGATCGGGCGCACCTGGCAGGCCGGGACGTTCCAGCTCGATTACATCGTGCCGCAGCGGCTCGGCGCGACCTACATCGACGAGGCGGGCGCGAAGAAAACGCCGGTGATGCTGCACCGCGCGGTGTTCGGCACGTTCGAACGCTTCATCGGGCTCCTGCTCGAACAATACGCGGGCAAGCTTCCCTTCTGGCTCGCGCCGGAACAGGCGGTCGTGACGACGATCACGTCGGAGGCGGACGCCTACGCCGAAGAGGTCGCGGCGGCGCTGAAGGCGAAGGGCCTGCGCGTCTCGACCGACCTCCGCAATGAAAAGATCAACTACAAGGTGCGCGAACATTCGCTGGCGAAGGTTCCCGTCATCGCCGTCGTCGGCGCGCGCGAGGCGGAGGAGAAGAAAGTCTCGCTCCGCCGTCTCGGCAGCGAGAAGCAGGAGATCATGACGCTCGACGCCGCCGTCGCCGCGCTCGCCGTTGAGGCGACGCCGCCTGATCTGCGCGGGGCGTGACCCTTGCGCGGCGCAGTCCGCTCACCCTCTCCCGCTTGCGGGAGAGGGCGGGGTGAGGGCGCCGCCGCATGTGCTGCCTTCAATTCTTTTCAAGTTACGTCCCCGCACCCCCGTCCCCTCTCCCGCACGCGGGAGAGGGGAGAAGCGCCGCTCAACTG
>CAZOEB010000005.1:0-67193 GCA_964578685.1 uncultured Caulobacterales bacterium | reverse complement strand
GAGGTGGAGGGGGCGGACGCCTCCAAAAATCTGCGCATTTTCCGCCAGCCAAAATACGTAGTTTCGGGCTGGACCCCGCGGAAAGGCTCAAAGTTTCAGAGAGAGCTCAATGCGAAAAGGCGCCATTTCAGCCCTTGCGCTGGCGCCGACGCTGTTGGAGGGGAAGGCTCGCCAATCGGTCCCGCACCCCATGCCGCCAGCCTTCGAAATCGCTGTCCGGGTCTATTACGAAGACACGGATTTTTCGGGCGTCGTCTACCACGCCCGCCATCTCCAGTTCTTCGAGCGCGGCCGCACGGAAGCGCTCCGGGCCTCGGGCGTCTCGCACAGCGATCTCCTCGCGCGCGCTGAGCCGCTCGCCTTCGCCGTCCGGCGGATGACCGTCGAATGGCGCGCCCCGGCGCGGATCGACGATCTCCTGACGGTCCGCACGCGCTTCGGCGATGTGCGCGGCGCACGCATGATGATCGCGCAGGAGATCGCGCGCGGCGACACGATCATCGCAACCGCCGATGTCGAAGCCGCCTGCATGAACCTCGACGGGCGGCCGCGCCGGCTGCCGCCTGAAATCCTTAAAAGGTTAGGCGCAACCTGATCGGCGCCGAAACGGCAGCAGATAAGCTGCGGTCCGTCGGGCTTTGCGGCGGGCTTTGCGGCTCCGGCGGAAGCCGCTAAGGGATGGTCAAAACCAAGCGGCCCGACAGACGGACGTCCCTTTAGGCGGGGCCCCGTCATCGGAACGCCGCAAACTTGCCTCAAGAGTCCGGTTCTTAGTCCGGCCTCTTCCCCGGGGGTCCAACAGTCAGTTCAACGGTCAGGGAATAGAGCATCGATGGAAACGGAAGTCGCGGTTGCGGCCGGCCAGTCGCTCGGGGGCGAGTTCAGCCTTCTGAGCCTGTTCTTGAGCGCCGGCCTTGTGGTGAAGGTCGTGATGGCGATTCTCGTCATCGCCTCGGTCTGGTCATGGGCCGTCATCATCGACAAGTCGCTCCTGTTCGGAAAGCTGAAGGCGAAATCGGCGAAGTTCGAGGACGCCTTCTGGTCGGGGCGCCCGCTCGATGAACTGCACCGCAAGCTCGGCGACAAGGCCGACCACCCGATGGCGCGCGTGTTCTCTGCGGGCATGACGGAATGGGCGCGCGCCAAAGATGTCGGCCGCAGCGAGGGCCTCGTCGCCGGCGCGCGCGACCGCATCGACAAGGTGATGAACGTCGCCGTGTCGCGCGAGCTCGAAACGGCGGAGAGAAATCTCGGCGTTCTTGCGACGATCGGCTCGGCGGCGCCGTTCGTCGGTCTCCTCGGCACGGTCTGGGGCATTATGACGGCGTTCCAGGCGATCGCCGCGACGAAGGACACGAACCTCGCCGTCGTCGCGCCCGGCATCGCCGAAGCGCTGTTCGCCACGGCCCTCGGCCTTGTCGCCGCGATCCCGGCGGTCGTCGGCTACAACCGCTATTCGGCGGCGCTCAATTCCTATGCGGTGCGCCTTCAGGGCTTTGCGGACGAATTCTCCGCGATCCTGTCGCGCCAGCTCGATGAAAGGTCGCGCTGATGGGCGCTTCGCTTGGCGGCGGCGGCGGACACCGGCACCGGCCGGGCAGGACGCGCATGCTCTCGGAAATCAACGTCACGCCGCTCGTCGACGTGATGCTCGTCCTCTTGATCGTCTTCATGGTGGCCGCGCCCTTGCTGACTGTCGGCGTCGCGGTCGATCTCCCCGAAACGGCGGCGCAGCCGATTCCGGAACAAGGCGAACCCCTTACGGTTACGATCACCAGCGACGGCACGATCTTCGTGCAGGAAACGGCGGTCGAGCTCGACAACATCGTGCCGCAGCTCGAAGCGATCGCGACCGCCGGCTATGACCAGCGGATTTACATTCGCGGCGATCAGGCGCGCTCCTACGGCGAAGTCGTGCGCGTCATGGGCCGCATCAACGCGGCGGGCTTTCGCCGCATCGGTCTCGTCACCGACCGCGAAACCGAGTGACGAGGGGCCGCCTGAAGGAGCGCCATGCGGACGAGCTTCGTTGCGTCTCTTGCTCTGCACGCCGGCGCGCTCGCGCTCGCCTTCGTGTCGTTGCCGGAGTTCATGCGCACGCGCGTCGTCGAACAGCCGGTCATTCCGATCGAACTGATCGACAAGGCGGAGCTCAGCGAGCGCACCAGCGTTCCCGCCGCCGCGCCGAAGCCCAAGCCCCTGCCGGAGAAAAAGCCCGAGCCGCCCGCCGAAAAGCCGCCGGAGCCGCCGAAGGCCGAGCCGGAGAAAAAACCGCAGGAACAGATCGCCGAGAGTCCGCCGGAAAAGAAACCTGAAGAGAAAAAGCAGGAAGAGAAAAAGCCCGAAAAGAAGCCGGAGAAAAAGCCCGAGAGGAAACCGGACGATCTCGACCTCGATGCGCTCGCCGCGCTGATCGACAAGTCGAAAAAGGATCAATCGACGGGCGGCCCGTCGGAAGCGACGGAAGAAGCCGAACGTGCGCGCGAGGCGATCGGCGCGGGCGAGCGCCTCACCGTCACGGAAATCGACAAGATGCGCGCCGCGGTCGCGCGCTGCTGGAACGCAAGCGCCATTCTCGGCGCGCCGAACCCGGAAAACCTCGTCGTCGAGATCGACATCGATCTCAATCGCGACGGCACGCTCGCGGGAACGCCGCGGGTGGTCAACGCGGCGCAAATCGCGCTTTCGGGAAACCGGTTCTGGAAAGTCGCCGAACAAAACGCCGTCCGCGCCGTCCAGGCCTGCCAGCCCTATGATTTCTTCGATCCGGCGCGTTATCAGGAATGGCGCGCTTTCACGCTCAATTTCGATCCGAGCATCATGGCGGGATTTTAAGGGGTGCGAACGCCTTTCCCGCGCCCTAATTCAGGGCTTCGAATCGGGTAGCGATCACGAACGGCGAATGGAAGACATGACGATGATGAAAAAGGCGATCCTGGCGGTTCTGGCGGCGGTGACGGCGCTCGGCGCGTTTGCGGGCGCCTCGGCGCGCGTGCGCATCGACATCACGCAGGCGAATATCGAGCCGATGCCGATCGCGGTCCCGGATTTCGTCGCCGAGACGGATGAGATGCGCACGCTCGGGCGCGACATCACCGGCGTCATCATGGCGGACCTCGACCGCTCGGGGCTCTTCAGCGTCATTGACCAGCGCGCTTATATCGAGCGCATCGGCAGCGTGAACGTGCGCCCGCGCTTTCCCGACTGGCGCATCATCAACGCGCAGGTTCTCGTCGTCGGCGACGTTCGTCCGACGCCCGACGGGCGCATCGAAGTCGCAACCCGCGTCTGGGACGTCTACTCGAACGAACAATTGGGCGCCGTCTCCTTCAAGACGCCGGCCGACAACTGGCGGCGCGCCGCGCACAAGGTTGCGGATTTCGTCTACAAATCGCTCACAGGCGAGGAAGGCTATTTCGACACGCGCGTCGTCTTCATTCATGAAACCGGGCCGAAGGAAAAGCGCACCAAGCGGCTGATGATCATGGATCAGGACGGCGCCAATCCGGTCCTGTTGACCGATGGCCTCAACTATCAGGCGCTGACGCCGCGCTTTTCGCCGACGCAGCAGCAGATCACCTATATGGCGCTGTTCGAAAACAAGCCGGGCCAGGTCTATCTCTTCAACATCGAGACCGGCGAGCAGGAGCAGCTGGGGACCTTTCGCGGCATGACCTTCGCGCCGCGCTTCACGCCTGACGGCACGCGCGTTCTGATGTCGATGGAGCGCGCCGGCAATTCCGACGTGTTCATGATGGAGCTGGCGACGCGCAAGCTGTCGCGGTTGACCGACAATCCCGGCATCGACACCTCGCCGACAATGTCGCCGGACGGTCGCCGCATCGCCTTCACTTCCGATCGCGGCGGATCGGAACAGATCTATGTGATGAACGCCGACGGCTCGGGCCCGAAGCGCATCACCTTCGGCGAGGGGCGCTACCAGACGCCGGTGTGGTCGCCGCGCGGCGACCTCATCGCCTTCACTCGCCAGTATCAGGGCCGCTTCTATATCGGCGTCATCCGCCCCGACGGGACGGGCGAACGGCTCCTCACCGAGAGCTATCTCGATGAAGGCCCGACCTGGTCTCCGAACGGGCGGGTCCTGATGTTCTTCCGCGAGCCTTCGCCCGGCGCCGGTCCCTCGCTGTGGTCGGTCGATCTTACCGGGCGCAACCTCCGCAGGGTCAGAACGCCGGGCGACGCCTCAGATCCCGCCTGGTCGCCCCCGCTTCCTTGAGGGGGTTATAACGCGTTTTTCATTTTGGCGCCGTACCGGTTCTTCTTGAACGGGCCCGCGGCGCAGCTTAGGGTGCGGAGGGCTGGGTATACCGATAGTTAATCTTTGGTTGATAGGTCGGTCTTGGCGGTTCGCATGGTCGCTGGGCGACCAGGCGGTCGAGGTCAGTCACACTGGCGTCGAAATTGGTGTTCAAAGAGGGTGATGTTGGGGCCAGCCCCAATGCGTCCAGTAATCGCGCAGCGGAGCTTAAGAATGAAAAAGTCGTTCACAATCAAGATGATCGGCGTTGTCGGCCTCGCCTTTCTGGCGGCGGCCTGCGCCAGCAACAAGGCGACCGGACCCGATGTCGTTGCGACCGAATCCGGTGCGACGGGCGCCGGCGTCGGCAACGTCGTTCCGGGGTCCCAAGCCGACCTCGAATCGAATGTCGGCCACCGCGTTTTCTTCGGCTATGACCAGTACACGTTGACGGGCGACGCCCAGGCGACGCTGCAGCGTCAGGCAGATTTCCTTCGCCAGTATCCCAATGTCCGCATCCAGATCGCCGGCAATTGCGACGAGCGCGGCACCCGCGAATATAACCTCGCGCTCGGCGCCCGTCGCGCTGAAGCCGCGCGCGCCTATCTCGTCAGCCTCGGCATCGACGCCTCGCGGATCACGACTGTCTCCTACGGCAAGGAGCGTCCTATCGATGCGCGCTCGACGGAAGACGCCTGGGCGCTCAACCGCAACTCGACGACGACGATCGTCAGCGCTGGCGCTTAGACTAAGGCTCCGGCTGGAGTATCGGGCGCGTCGGCGTTCTGCGCCGACGCGCCTTTTTCATGTGCGCCGCCACATTTTCGGCGTGCGATGGGCCGTAGATGTAAAGGCGGTGCGAACCGGCTAAACTGACCCGCGCGCCGTTCGCCGCCGAATAAGGGAACTCTGTCATGCGTCTTATGCTGTTTGCCGCCGCCTCGTTTATGGCGCTCGCTGTCTCGCCGGCCTCCGCCGGAACGAAAGAACGCGTTGAAGCGCTTGAAGCAGCGGTCGCGCAGCTGCAGGCGAGCCAGCCTGCGGCGCGCGAAGCGAACGCCAAAATCGACCGTCTCGAAGCGGAAATAAGAAGCCTCACCGGACGCATTGAAGAATTGACCTACGAGCTAGGACAGGCGCGCGCCCGCCTTGACTCCGTCAGTGCGGCGCTCGCCGGCGACGCGCCTGCGCCGCTCGCCGGCGCACCTGCGGGGCCGAAGGATCTCATCGCCAATGAGATTTCGAGGTCGGGTCCCGCGAACGGCGAGGTCGCGCTGCCGCTCGATCCTGAGGCCGCCTTCTCCTACGCCTCCGATTTTCTTCTCTCCGGCGACTATTTGAGAGCCGAGATCGCGTTCGGCCGCTTCATCGAGGCGTTCCCCAATCATCCACGTACGGCGGATGCGCGGTTTCGCCTCGGCGAAGTTTACCTCGCGGGCGGGAAGAACACGGAGGCGGCGGACACATTCATCGCCTTCATTCGCGCCTATCCGCAAAGCGCGCGCGGGGCCGAGGCCTACCTCAAGCTCGGCACGGCCTTTTCCCGGCTCTCGAAGCCTGACGAGGCGTGCAAGGTCTTCAAGACGCTGAAGTCGAAATATCCGAACGCCGCGCCGGCGGTCCTGCAGCGCACAGACGTCGAGATGGCGCGCATCAACTGCCGTTGACGACGAGCCTGGAGACGCGCTTCGCCGCAGCCTGGCGCGCGGCGGGCGCGCCGCGTCGTCTCTTGCTCGCGATTTCGGGCGGCGGGGACTCGATGGCGCTGATGCGCCTCGCAGCGCTCCTCACGCGTGAGGGCGCCGACATTCTTGTTGCAACGGTCGATCATGGGCTGAGGCCTTCATCTGCGGCCGAGGCCGGTTTCGTCTCACACGAAGCCGCAGCGCGCGGGCTCGCCAGCGCCGTTCTTCGCTGGGAGGGTGAAAAGCCGGCGTCCGGTCTGCAATCGGCCGCGCGGAACGCGCGCTATCGCTTGCTCGCTGCGGAGGCTGCTCGCATTGGCGCCGACGCGATCCTTACCGCGCATACAGCGGATGATCAGGCCGAAACTCTGCTGATGCGGATGTCGCACCGCACCGGCGTTCGCGGACTCGCCGGCATGGCCGTCGAAAGCCAGATCGCCGACGGCGCCGGGGCGCCGCAACGCCTTCTTCGTCTCCTCCTTGGCGAGAGCCGGGCGGCGCTTCGCCAATATCTTGCGGCGGCGGGCGCGCGGTTCATCGACGATCCGTCGAACGACGATCCCCGCTTTGAACGCGTCCGCGTGCGCCGGACAATAGACGCCGCCTCGGATCGCGAAGCGTTGCTCAAGTCGCTTTCTGAACTGTCCGCCTGCGCGCGCGACCTGCGTTCCGTCTCGGATCGGATGGAAGTCCTTCAATTCCACCGCGCCGGGGGCGAATTTCTGGCCGACGGCTCGGTGCGGCTCTCATCCATCGCCGACCCCGTCCTGGCGGCCCGGCTCTTTCAGGCTGCAGGCGCAGGCGAGCACGCGCCTAGCGAAGAAGCCGCCGCAGCAGCGCTTGCGACCGCGCGCTCGGGAAAGCGCACGACGCTCGCCGGCGCGGTCCTCGATTGGGTCGGGAACCGGCTTCTCTTCAGGCGCGAGCCTGCCGCCGTTCTCGGCCGCGGCGGCGCTCCGGGCGTCGCCTCCATAAATCTACTCCCGGGCGGCTGCGGTCTGTGGGACCAAAGGTTCATCGTGAGGAACGTTTTTGAAGGGCCAGTCCAGGTTCGAGCGCTTGGCGCCGAGGCCGCCGCCCTTGGCGATGACCGACTGCCAGCGCTTGATGCCGCGCCAGGCCTCTTTCTGGCGGGTCGCCTCTCTGCATTCCCGGGCGACGCCGGCGCCGGCGATACTGCGGTTCACTCTCTCGTCGCCGAGCGGTTCAACCGCAGAGTGAACCGTTTTTGAGGCTGGTTACATATTTGTGAAGCGCCGATGTGGCGCCGGGCTTCCTTAACCCCTATCTACTATTGTCACTGAGCGGCTCCGAAGCGCCTTCCCCGAAAGGATCCTTGAATGAACGGACGTAACCTCCTGATCTGGGGCCTTGTCTTCGTCTTCTTCATCATCCTTCTGCAGAGCTTCAAGCTCTCCTCCCCGGGGCCGCAGGCGGAACGCCTCTCTTATTCGGAGTTCGTCGCCCAGATCGACGCCGGCGGGGTCAAGACCGCCGAAATCAACCAGGGGAACGTCAAGGGCGTTCTCGCCAGCGGCAAGTCCTTTGTGACGGCGATCCCGGAAGGCTCCGGAGTCGTCGTGGCCGACCGCCTCAATCAGTCGGGCGCTCAGACGAAGATCACGCCGGAGGAGGAACTGCCGCTCCTCCTCCAGGTCATCTTCAATATTCTGCCGTTTGTCATTTTCCTCGCCTTCTTCTTTTTCGTCGTGCGGCAGATGCAAGGGGCCGGCGGCAAGGCGATGGGCTTCGGCAAGAGCCGCGCAAAGCTGCTGACAGAGCGTCAGGGCCGGGTCACCTTTGACGACGTCGCCGGCATCGACGAAGCGAAAGAAGAGCTTGAAGAAATTGTCGAGTATCTGAAGGACCCGATGAAGTTTCAGCGCCTCGGGGGCAAGATCCCAAAGGGCGCGCTTCTCGTCGGCCCGCCGGGCACCGGCAAGACATTGCTCGCACGCGCCATCGCCGGCGAAGCGAACGTGCCCTTCTTCACGATCTCCGGCTCCGACTTTGTCGAGATGTTCGTCGGCGTCGGCGCCAGCCGCGTCCGCGACATGTTCGATCAGGCGAAAAAGAATGCGCCATGCATCATCTTTATCGATGAAATTGACGCTGTCGGGCGCCATCGCGGCGCCGGGCTTGGCGGCGGCAACGACGAACGCGAGCAGACGCTGAACCAGCTCCTCGTCGAGATGGACGGGTTTGAGTCGAACGAAGGGATCATCCTGATCGCCGCGACCAACCGCCCGGACGTTCTCGACCCCGCTCTTTTGCGCCCCGGCCGGTTCGACCGTCAGGTGGTGGTGCCGAATCCGGACGTCGCCGGCCGGGAAAAAATTCTCGCCGTCCATGCGAAGAAAGTGCCGCTCGCTCCGGACGTCAATCTGCGCACGATTGCGCGCGGAACGCCCGGATTTTCCGGCGCCGATCTCGCCAATATCGTCAATGAAGCGGCGCTGCTCGCCGCGCGCCGCGGCAAGCGTTTCGTGACGTCGAAAGAATTCGACGACGCAAAAGACAAAGTCATGATGGGCGCCGAACGCCGCTCCATGGCGATGACTGAAGAAGAGAAGATGCTGACCGCCTACCACGAAGCGGGCCACGCCATCGTTTCGCTCTCGGTGCCGGGCTCCGATCCTGTGCACAAGGCGACGATCATTCCGCGCGGCCGAGCCTTGGGCCTCGTGCAATATCTTCCTGAGCGCGACCGGTATTCCTTCTCGCTCGAACAGATGAAAGCGCGTCTTGCGAGCGCGATGGGCGGGCGCGTCGCCGAGGAACTGAAGTTCGGCGTCGAGAAAGTCACGTCCGGCGCTTCCTCTGACATCGAGTATGTGACGCGCCTCGCGCGCGCGATGGTCACCAAATACGGCCTCTCCGATAAGCTTGGGCCGATCGCCTACGCTGAGGAGGAAGGCGAAGTGTTCCTCGGGCAGTCGATCGCGCGCACGAAAGCGATCTCGTCGGAAACGGCGAAACTGATTGAAGACGAAATCAAACGCTTCGTTACCGAAGGCTATGAAAAAGCGCGTCAGGTTCTGACCGAACGCAACGCCGACTGGGAACGCCTCGCGCAGGCGCTTCTGGAGTACGAAACGCTGACCGGCGACGAGATTGCGGCGCTGCTGCGCGGAGAAAAGATCGTTCGCAAGGAACCGACCGATCTCGGCGACACGCCGCCGCCCTCGTCGGTGCCTTCAACGTCCGGCTCGCAGCGCCCGGGCCCGGACGCCGGCCTCAATCCAAGCCCGGCGGGCGCTTGATTCTCAGTTCGCGTCAGCGAGCACGGCGTTGACGGCCGCTTCCGCGCGCGCCAGCTCTTCGCCGTAGTCCATCGTCGCATCAAGATCGAGCATCGGCGCATTGTTGAAGGTGATCGCGGGCAGGGATGCGATCTTCATCGAAACCAAGCTTCGATCATGATCGGGTTTGCGCGCCATCGCAGTATCGATGTCGATCCGCAATCGGATGACGAGCGTCGGGACGTAAGCGGCCATTTCGGCGTATAACGCGCTTTCTTCGGCCTTTATGCGCGCAAGCGCCTGATTGGTCGCAACGCCTGCGAGAATAGGGCCGTCATGAAGGCCCGGGCATTCGACCTGCGGATACCGATCGGTGACGATCACGACGCCCTCTTTGCGTTTCTCGACCAAGTCCAGGAACCGTCGATAGCGCTTTCTTGATCGGTGCAGCGCGTAGGTGGCTGCGATGAGCCCCGGGATCGGTGCGGCCGGATCTCGCAGTCGGCCGGCGACCCCCTCGAGCGTTCTCATCAACATCGGACCGATCACCGGCCATCGGGCGATCTTGCGGCCGGTGACGCTCGATCCCTCTCCAAGATAGCCCGCTTCGGCGCGCCGGCGCCGGCTGATATGTTCGATGAGGTCGGCCGAGAGTCTCGATTTGCCGGAACCGTCCGCGCCGACGATGGCGATCAGGGGCGCAAGATTCTCGCTTTCCGCCATCAGCGCATGTCTTTGAAATAACCCGACATGCCGAGCCCGGCGATGAAAAGCCGCAAGGCGATGACCGCTCCAAAGACGTAGATCCAAATCATCTCCGAGGGCTCAACCGCGTCGAGCGAAAATCCGCGCCTGGCGAACCACGCGAGAAAAACGCCGGCCGCGAGCTGAAACAGCTTGTGCTGTTCGCGCCAGATCATCCTTCTCCACCAGAAAGGGTATTTCGGCTTCACCCATCCGGTCAGTCGCGGAAGGAGAAGCGGCGTTTCGGCGGCCCACTTCTCGAACTGCGCCCCGAATTTCGACCGCAGAAACGCAGCTTCGTAGTATGAGATGCGAACATAGATAAGGACTGAAAGAACAAAAACGACGATCGTGAAGATCAGGCTGCCCGACAGCATGGCGAGGCCGGTGTAATTGACGATCCTCCCGACATAGAGCGGATTGCGAACGAGACTGTATGGGCCGGTCGTATTCAATTCTGCGGCTTCGGGCGCGCTCTTGACCCGGCCCGATGTTCCCAGCGCCGCAAATCCCGACGTGATGATGCGGATGAACGCCCCCGCGCAAGCGACGCCGATCGACGCCCAGATCCAGATACGATCGGCCCCGGGGTCTGAAAACGGGCCGGGGTCGCCCGTCATCAGCGCAATGACGGTCGCCGCTGCAATGGTGAGGTAGATGTATAGACCGCGGAAGAAGAACAGGTAGTAGCCTAAGCGGTCCGCATTTTCTTGAGGCATGCGAATTCGTCGTTCCAGGGAGAGCCAGGGCGCGCCTTCTCGCCCCTTGGAAGGACTTGCGACCGCCGCCACGCGGTCCTCTAGCGACGCCCCATAGGCCCGTCAACTCGTCACCGGCGGCTCAGGCGAGGCGCATGGCGCGCCCCGCTTTGCCGAGCGATCGCCGGTCCGCGAGCGGTAGAGCGAACCGCGCAGAAACCCAAACGGAAGCGACCGCAATCACCAGCACCGCGGGGATCGCAACGGCGTTCGGCAAGCGCGTCGCGACCAGCGCCGCCCCGGCGCCGATGAGCGTCGCCGCCACCGTCGTCAACGCCACGCGTCGGAACGCAGACGTAAAAGGTTGCAGCGTTTCGATGCGCCAGAGCTGAGCCATCGGGACCGCGGCCGTCACGACCAATGCAACCGCGGACGCAGTCGTCACGGCGATGAGGGGCGGCGCTCGGCCAACCAGAAGAACGCCGACGAGCGCTGCGACGGCGAGGCCGACCAGGCTTGCCGTCAGTTGGTGCCGGAAAGCGGCGACGACTTGCAACACTGGTAGCGATACGCCCATCACGGCTTCGGCAGCGCGGGCGAGAAGAAGCGCAACGACGGCGGCTTGCGCGACGGCTGCGCCTTCCCCGAACAGCGACAACAGGGGCGCGCTGCCGGCCGCCAATACTGCGGAAAGCGGAACTGCGATGACGAAAATCAGTCTCACAGCGTAGGCGTAAATCTCTTCTACCTCAGCGCGATCGTGGCGCTCAGAACTCGAGGCGAGCGGCGCAAGGACATAGGAGAACGCGATGTTGACGAGTTGTACGACGCTCGAAATCTTGCGGGCGATGATGAAAAGACCGCCCGCCGCCGCGCCGTCCGATCCCGGCAACAGCTGATTGACGGCGAGCGCGGGCGCATCGCTGAAAAGCCGTGCGACGATATTGGAAGGAACGATTGAAACGCCGGCCAGCGCGGTGTCGCGCGCGATTTTGGGCCAGATCGGCCCGGCGAAAAGAAGCGGCAGGCGATAATGCCGTGCGAGGAGCCGCAAGCACAAGAACGCGGTTATCGTCAAAGAGCAGATATGGGCGATAAAGAGGCCGATGAGGCCGAAGCCGGCGAGATGCAGAACGACGGCGACGCCCAGCCTGATCAGCTGCTCCCAGACGATTCGCAAGCGGATTTCCGCGCCAAACAGCATTCTTGCGCGCAGCGCCGATGTCGAGATTTCGACCAAAGCCCACAATGGCAACGCCCAGATGAAAAGGCGGATCGCCGGCGCAAGCTTTCCCGCATCTTCTTCGGCAACATTTATGAGCGGCGCGATCGAAGGGGCCTGCCATGCGACTAACGCTGCTACGAGAAAACAGGGGCCGACGCCAAGCAAGAAAGCGGTGCGCAAAGCCGCCGCCGCGTCGGCGTCATCAGCAGATCGCGGCACCGTGCGCTGCATGGCGCTCGTCATGCCGAGGTCGAAGACGTTTTCAGCAAGATTGATCGCCGCCCACAGGACCGCATAGAGGCCGTAACCGGCGAGGCCGAACATCAAGACGTAAAGCGGCTGCGCGACGATCTCGACGAGCGCGCCGAGCCTTGCAAGCGCGGTGGCGCCGATGCCTTTGGCGACGCGGCGGTTCGCCTTGATTGCGCCATCGGCTTCGTGATCGGACATAACGGCGCGTGCTATAACCATCGGCGGCTGGCCCGGCAACGAGAGCCGGAACCGGCGCGGCGCTTGTGCATTGCGCTGCCGGCGCGTAGGGGCGAGGGCAGAGGCAGAAAAGCCGGAGCCGCATCTTGATCCGATTCGCCGCCCTCGTTCTCGCCGTCAAGCTTGCCGCGTGCGCGACCGCGACGACGCCCGCCTCGCCCTGGGCTATGACCAATCCAAGCTGGGTGGAGCCGTTCGCGCCCTTTCGTATCGCCGACGGCGTTTATTATGTCGGGACGCGAGGGCTCTCGAGTTTTCTGATCACGACCCTTGAAGGGCACTTTCTCATCGACGGCGGCCTGCCGGAAAATGCCGATGTTATCGCACGGAATATTGAAGCGCTCGGGTTCAGGCCTGGCGACGTGAAGTATCTCCTTAATAGTCACGCGCATTTCGATCATTCGGGCGGACTTGCGGCGCTGAAAGCGTTGACTGGCGCGACCATGGTCGCGAGCGACGGGGACAAAGGCGCTCTCGAAACCGGAAGTGTTCCAGGATCGGAGGATGATCCGCACTACGCAGCGCCGCCGGTAAAGGTCGACCGCGTCATCAGCGAGGGCGAAGCGTTAATCCTTGGGGGCGTCTCCCTGACGGCGCGGATCACGCCCGGTCATACTCGCGGCTGCACGTCGTGGATGATGACGGCGGGCGGCCGCGACATTCTCTTCTTTTGCAGCGCGACAGTCGCCGCCAATCGCCTTGCGGATCCGCCGCAATACGATGGGATTGTCGCGGATTATCGTGCGACTTTCGACAGGACGCGTAACTGGCGGCCCGATATTTTCCTCGGCAATCATCCGGAGTTCTTTGACATGGAAGAACGCCGCGCCCGCCAGATCGCCGGCGAAGAGGACGCATTCGTCGACGCGGAGGCGTTCAAGAGTTTAATCGAAAAGCTCGAGGCCGCCTTCGAGAAGGCGCTTGCCGAGCAGACAGCCGCGAGTTCTGGCAAATGAATGTCCGCCGCACGCCCCTTCTGATGGGCATCGTCAATATCACCACGGATTCCTTCTCCGACGGCGGCCTGTTTCTCGACCCTTTCCGCGCAATCGATCATGCGCTCAGGCTTGTCGATGACGGCGCGTCGATTATCGACGTCGGCGGGGAATCGACCCGGCCGGGAAGTGATCCGGTCGATGAGGCGACCGAAAGGTCGCGTGTGCTTCCTGTTATTCGCGGACTCGCCAGCCAGACTGCGGCGGCGATTTCGATCGACACAAGAAAACCGTCAGTCGCGCGCGCTGCTGTCGAGGCCGGCGCTTCGATCTGGAATGACGTATCGGCGCTGACCTATGCGCCCGAGAGTCTTTCGGCCGCGGCGGCGCTATCGTGCCGCATCGTTCTCATGCATGCGCAGGGTGATCCCAAAACCATGCAGGACAACCCCAAATATGACGACGTGGTCAAGGAGGTTCGGGATCATCTGGCGATGCGTGTCGCGGCGGCGGAAGCCGCAGGTGTTGATCGCGCGCGCCTGATTGTCGATCCGGGCGTCGGCTTTGGAAAGACGCCTGCGCATAATCTGGCCTTGATCGACAGATTGCCGACGATAGTCGGTCTGGGGCTTCCAGTGCTGCTGGGCGCATCGCGAAAGCGCTTCATTTCGGCGGTTGACCGGCAGGGCCCTGCCGCCGCGCGGCTTGGAGGGTCGATTGCGGCGGCGCTGGCCGGCGCCGCCCGCGGCGCATCAATCCTCAGGGTCCATGACGTCGCTGCGACGCGGCAAGCCCTCGCGGTCCACGCCGCCTTGGAAAAGGCCGGTTCCGAGCATTAAGGCATTTTTTTTCGGTCCGTTTGCTATAAGGGGCGCTTGAGGAAGGGTGACGCCATGCGTGGAGACGAAGCCGGTGGCCCGGACCTGTCGGCGGTGAAGGCCGAACGCAAGATCTTCGGCACCGACGGCGTACGCGGCCTTGCGAACGCCGGCGCCATGACCCCTGAAAGCATTTTGAAGATTGGCATGGCGGTCGGTCGTTACTTTCGCAACGGCGCGCACAGGCATCGCGTCGTTATCGGAAAAGACACCCGCCTGTCCGGATATATGATCGAACCCGCCCTGACGGCGGGCTTTGCGGCTTCGGGCATGGACGTGTTCCTGCTCGGCCCGCTGCCTACGCCGGCGATGGCGATGCTGACGCGGTCATTGAGAGCCGATCTCGGGGTCATGATCTCGGCATCGCATAACCCTTACCATGACAACGGCGTCAAATTCTTCGGCCCTGACGGCTACAAGCTCTCGGACGCGGCCGAACTTGAAATTGAACGGCTTATGACCGAGGGCGCGGACGGCGCTCTTGCGGCCTCGGCCGACCTCGGTCGGGTCAAGCGGATTGACGACGCCGGCGCCCGCTATATCGAGTTCGCGAAGAACGCATTCCCACGCGGGCTGTCTCTCGACGGCCTGCGCGTCGTTATCGATTGCGCGAACGGCGCCGCTTACAAGGTTGCGCCGACGGTGCTCTGGGAGCTTGGCGCCGACGTGAAATCGATCGGCGTCGAACCAAACGGCTTCAATATCAATCAGGACCACGGCTCTACGGCGACGAAAGCCTTGCAACTGGCGGTCACTGAATACCGCGCCGACCTTGGCGTTGCGCTGGACGGCGACGCCGACCGCGTGGTGATCGTCGATGAAAAGGGCCGCGTCATCGAAGGCGACCAGATCCTCGCGTTGATCGCAACGTTTCTGAATGCTCGCGGAAAACTTAAAGGGGCGGCGGTCGTTTCGACCGTTATGGCGAATTTCGGGCTCGAGCGATATCTCGGCGGTCTCGGCCTGAGGCTCGAACGCACGAGGGTCGGGGACCGGTATGTTGTCGAGGCGATGCGGGCGAACGGCGCAAATGTCGGCGGCGAGCCTTCCGGTCACATCATCCTTTCGGACTATTCGACTACGGGCGACGGTCTCGTCACGGCGCTGCAGGCGCTCGCCGTAATCGCAGGAGAGCGGGTCAAGGCGAGCGAAGCCTTGTCGGTCTTCATCCCGACGCCGCAAGTGAACCGTAATGTCCGTATCCGGAGCGTCGACCCGCTGGCCGACCCGTCGGTCATAAGCGCTGTCGCCGCCGCGGAATCGAGACTCGGTTCTTCCGGACGTATCGTTATCCGCAAGTCCGGCACCGAACCGCTCGTTCGCGTAATGGCGGAGGGCGAAGACGCAAAGCTTATCGCCGAAATCGTCGATAAGCTCTGCACCGTTATTGACGCCGCGGCGCGCTGACCGGCGAGCCCTGATGTCAGGACCCAGCCGATTCCGTGCTGAAATGCGCGATGAACGCGTCGATGACGTCCGCCCAGCGCTCGATGTTTCTTGAAATATGGTCGGGCGCCACGCCGCCGTCGAGTTCGATCACATAATCGACGCCGACCTGCTTGCGCTGCGGCAGGAGATAGGCGCGGCCGAATACCTGGCGGTCATTGAAAGCGTTTACCGTTTGATAGTCTTTTGCGGCGGCTTCGCGGCCAAGGTCGAAATTGGCGAATAGCATCAGCGTCGAGCAAGCCTTTGGCGCCCCATTGCAGTCAAGCGTCCGCACCCAGAAATTGATGGAGCCGACCCGCGCGGCCGCAACCGGATTGCGTGTCTGAGCGTCCTCGGTCATTTCGACATCGAGGCCCGCCGCCGCAAGAACCGCGCTCAGCTCATCAGCCGTCAGCGCGCTCTTCGACTGAGCGCTTGCCGGCATCCCGGTCAGCATGGCCGCCGCGCACGCCGTCGCCCAAACCAGTTTCATCGTCTAGCCCCGCCAAGACCCCGGCGGCGATATTGCCGTCTTGAAGCTCCTTTTGGCAACCACAGATGCCTGACCTGCCTCAGTTTTTCAGGATGGGAATGGCGATTTAGCCGCGTTGACAGTGGGGGCGGCGCGCCTATTGTCCGGCTCGAATTCAAGGGCGTAGGGCCCTTTTCGCCTCCTGAAGGATGTTCATGGCCTCCCCAGCGCCGCAAAGACCATTGTCGCCGCATCTCCAGATATGGCGTTGGACTCCGACAATGGCGGCCTCAATCACGCACCGCGCGACTGGAATTGCGCTTTATTCCGGGACCGTCGTGCTCGCTGTGTGGATCTTTGCAACCGCGCTAGGG
The DNA here is from genome assembly GCA_964578685.1 of uncultured Caulobacterales bacterium. Taxonomy (GTDB): domain Bacteria; phylum Pseudomonadota; class Alphaproteobacteria; order Caulobacterales; family Parvularculaceae; genus Amphiplicatus. The sequence goes on along the minus strand of CAZOEB010000005.1, from coordinate 50,765 downwards.
GCGGAAGCTTTCAGGCCTGTAGGAGCGATCCTTTCCTCGCCCATTGGGCAGATGGCGCTTTCCGGTTACGTCTGGGCGCTGATTTTCCATGCGTTCAACGGCTTGCGTCATCTCTATTGGGATCAGGGACGCGGTCTCGACCTCAAATCAGCTCGCGCGACGGCGCTCGCAGCTTTTGCAGCGTCGTTCGGTCTTGCCGCGGTCATCGTTGTTGCGGGTCTCATGAACCGGGCCGGCTGAGAAAGAAGTTCCGATGACGCACAAAGGCACTGCGACTTTTATCGCTCAACGCACGAGCGCGGTGATCCTCCTGCCGCTTGCCATCTGGTTCTTGGCCGGCGCTGTCGCTCACACTGGATCAACCTATGAGGAAGTCCGAGCGTGGCTGGCGACACCCCTTAACGCCGGACTCATGGGCGCCCTGATTCTCACAGGGGCCTTTCACATGCGTATCGGCGTTAACGAGATCGTCGATGATTATGCGCCGGCAAGTTCGCGCGGCCTCTGGAAACTGCTCAACCTTCTCGCCGCGGCCGGCGTTGCCGGAATCAGCATCTACTCCCTAGTTGTCCTTGCAGCCTGAGGAAGCGTCGTCATGACCAAGGCCTATGAGATCATCGATCATGACTATGACGTCGTCGTCGTCGGCGCTGGCGGGTCGGGTCTCAGGGCGACGCTGGGGGCGGCGCAGGCAGGACTGAAGACCGCCTGCGTGACGAAGGTGTTCCCCACGCGCTCACACACTGTCGCGGCCCAGGGCGGCATCTCGGCGGCGCTCGGCAATATGGGCGCCGATGATTGGCGCTGGCACATGTACGATACTGTCAAAGGTTCCGACTGGCTTGGAGACCAGGACGCTATCGAATATCTCTGTAAGAACGCGCCTGCGGCCGTTTATGAGCTTGAGCACTGGGGCGTTCCCTTCAGCCGTACCGAAGACGGGAAGATTTATCAGCGCGCCTTCGGCGGAATGACGAAAAACTTCGGCGAGGGGCCGATCCAGCGCACCTGCGCCGCCGCGGATCGCACCGGCCATGCGATGCTTCATACGCTCTACGGCCAATCGGTGAAGCAGAACGCGAAGTTTTTCATCGAGTACTTCGCGCTTGACCTGATCATGGATGACGAAGGCGCTTGCCGCGGATTGATGGCGTGGCGGCTGGATGACGGCTCAATCCATCGGTTCAATGCGAAGATGGTCGTTCTTGCGACCGGCGGCTACGGCCGCGCCTATTTCTCTTGCACCTCCGCCCACACCTGCACGGGCGACGGCAACGCCATGGCCCTTCGCGCGGGACTCCCTTTGCAAGACATGGAGTTTGTTCAATTCCATCCGACGGGCATCTACGGCGCCGGCGTTCTCATCACGGAAGGCGTTCGCGGCGAGGGCGGCTATCTGACAAATTCAGAGGGCGAGCGCTTCATGGAGCGCTATGCGCCTTCTGCGAAGGACCTTGCAAGCCGTGACGTTGTCTCCCGCGCCATGACGATCGAGGTGCGCGAGGGCCGCGGCGTCGGCCCGCAAAAGGACCATATCTACCTCAATCTCAACCATCTGGACCCTAAGGTCATTCACGAACGGCTGCCGGGCATTTCGGAATCGGCGCGCGTGTTCGCCGGCGTCGATGTGACGAAGCAGCCGATTCCTGTTCAGCCGACCGTGCATTACAATATGGGCGGCATTCCGACGAACTATCATGGCGAGGTCGTGACCAAGCGCGGCGATGATCCCGACGCGGTCGTGCCGGGGCTCATGGCGATTGGGGAGGCCGCGTGCGTATCCGTCCACGGCGCAAACCGACTCGGTTCGAACTCGTTGATCGATCTTGTCGTTTTTGGGCGCGCAGCCGGCCTTAGATGCGGCGAAGTCGTGAAGCCCGGCGAGCATGCGCGACCGCTGCCGAAGAATGCAGGCCAAGAAGCGCTCGCGCGACTTGATCGGTTCCGATACGCCAAAGGCGGAACGCCGACCGCCGCGCTGCGTCTTGAGATGCAAAAGGTGATGCAGTCGAATTGCGCAGTGTTTCGAACCGGCGAGGTGCTCGAGGAAGGCCGCGGCAAGATCCGGAAGGTCTATGAGGGCCTCCCCGACATCGGCGTCTCAGACCGCACGATGATCTGGAACACCGATCTGGTCGAAACTCTCGAATTCGACAACCTGATCGCACAGGCGGTGGTGACGATGGAATCCGCCGCCAATCGGAAAGAAAGCCGCGGCGCGCATGCTCGCGAAGATTTTCCCGATCGCGATGATGACAACTGGATGAAGCATACGGCCGCATGGTTCCAGAACGGCAAGGCGACGATCGACTATCGGCCGGTTCACGCCTACACGCTGACGCCTGAGATCGACTATATTGCGCCGAAGAAGCGGGTCTATTAGCCGAGCCGAGCGAAGTTTTCGGCGCGACGACACTGTGACCCGGCCGTCGCGTTCCCACAAAAGAAGGAGTCAGGCGTTCGCAGCGCTTTGCGCGTCGGCGCAGCATCATGCTAACGATTGCCTATGGGGATTACGGCGCAGAAGTCTTCAGTAGCAGGAACGTTCGGCGAAGCGCTCGGCCGAACGGCGACTACGCTCGCCAGGATGGTCAGCTTTCCCATCGCGGTCGTCTTTGCGCTCGTCGGGCAGTTCGCGTTCGGCTGGCTTGTGATGACGCTGACGCCGCCGCCGGATCCCGCATCGCCGGGCGAGACGGAAATCGCCGTTTGGGCGCTGGCGTGCCTGCTGCTTCTGCAGGGCGCGGCCCTTGCTTTCGCCGTAACGCGCCAAAGGCCGCGTCCGTCGCGCGTGTATTTTGCATTCGCCGCGCTCGTTTGGGCGGTCGCGTCAATGCTTCTGGTATACGTCGCGCTTGAGTGCGACCTCGGCGGCGTTTGCCTTTGACGGAATGTCCAGCTCTGAAGATTTCCTCTGGCGGGGTCACCGCGGCGCTTGCGCCTTCATTGGGCGGCGCAGTTCTTTCGGCAGCCGATGCGGAGGGACCGCTCCTGCGCCTGGGGACGGCGCCGACCGTCGCTGCGGACCCGCGCGCATCTGGCTGCTTTCCCTGCGTTCCTTGGTTCGGCCGGCTCAATCTTCAATTCGACGGTTATGGCCGCACGGCGTGGCTTAAGGCGACGCTCCCGGACGCATCGTCCCTAGCGCTTCACGGTGATGGATGGATTTCCGCATGGGAGGTATTGGCGCATACGGATGATCGTCTCTTGTGTCGGATCTCCGCTCCGAGCACGCCAAGCGGGTTCCCCTTCGCTTATTCGGCGGAACAGGAATTATTGATCCGCGACGGCGGACTTCAAATAAGGTTGACGCTGCGCAATAGCGACCTAATCCCCATGCCTGCCGGACTCGGCCTTCACCCTTATTTTCGCCGCACGCCGACGACGCAAGTCGCTTTTTCTTCGGCCAGAATCTGGGCGCCGCCAGTAGAGGAAGAAAGGGGCCGGCTTTCGGCGCTGACATCAGCGCTCGGCTCCGGCGGACCGGCCTCCCTTCCCGACCGGACCCTCGATCTTACCTTCATCGAGTTTGATGGCGAGGCGATCATTGTCGATGAGGTCGGCGCCGTGCGAGTGACATCTGAAGCGCCGTTCCTCCATGTTTATGCGCCGGCGGGGGCTGCCTTCTTCTGCCTCGAACCCGTGAGCCATTTGCCGGGCCTCTTTCTGGCCGACGAATCGCATGGCGGCGCGCGATCTTTGGTGCCGGGCGAGGAAATGTCACTGAGTCTCTTCGTCGACCGTCCTCATTAAGCCCTGCCGAAAACATTGGAGAGAGCGCATGCCCGGAGGTAAGCTTGTCTTCTGAAGGAGAACGCCGATGAGCTACGCCTGCTTCACCGTGACGCTCGAGCAGAAGATCGCCCACATCCGGTTCAACCGCCCGAACAAGGCGAATTCGATGATTCCGGAATTCTGGCGCGAGCTGCCGGAAGCGGTCGACAAGATCTCGAATGACGGCGAGGCGAGGGTCATCGTCATATCGGCTGAGGGCAAGCACTTTACGGCCGGTATGGACATTGCTGTCTTCATGTCCGGCGCGCTCGACGGCGCTGACGCCAACGCGCACGTCTCTGCAGAGGCGTTCCGGCACAAGGTCCGCATGTTGCAGGATACGTTTTCCTGCCTTGAGCGCGCACGTCAGCCGGTTCTTGCCGCAATTCAGGGCGGAGCGATCGGCGCCGGGGTCGATCTCGCGACTGCTTGCGATTGCCGCTATGCGAGCGTCGACGCATTCTTTTGCGTGCAGGAAACAGCGATCGGCATGACGGCGGATGTCGGCACGTTTCCGCGCCTTTGCCGCGTCATTCCCGAAGGTTGGGCGCGGCAGATGGCGTATACGGGAGAACGCCTGCCCGCAACCAAGGCGAAGGAGATCGGGCTTGTCAACGAGGTCTTCGAGAATCCCGAGGCGCTGCTCGAAGGCGTCATGACGATTGCCCGCCAGATCGCCGCGCATTCGCCGCTGGCGGTGACCGGCTGCAAGGCGATGGCGAATTACGCCCGCGACCATTCGACCGCCGATGCGCTCGATTACATCGCGCTCTGGAACGCGGCGATGCTGCGCCCGGAAGACATTCGCGAAGCGTACATGGCGAAGTCCGCCAAGCGGCCGCCAAGCTTCGATTCGCTCAAGAAATTGGGCGGTTCCCTGTAAACCGCTGCAAATGCGCACGACAGCATTAACGCCCGCTTCACCCACATTGAGTACACCTCAACTGGGGGAGGCAGGGCCGCAGATGATCACCGTCTTCGACGCATATTCGATCGGGCTGCTCATCGTATCGTTGACGATGTTCGTCATCCGCTACATGCGCGAGGAGCCCCCTGTCACGCCTTATCTCGTTATCGCCTCGACCTGCGCCGTCGGCAATTATCTCGGCGACAATGGCGGCGGCGTCGGCGCGTTGATGCTCTTGGTCGCCGCCTCATTTCTGTTTCTCGGCTGCCTGCTTTATCCGCGCGTAAGCCGCACGCACGCATCAAAGCAGGCCGTGGAGTAGCGGGCGCTCCAATTCCGCACCCAGCAGCTTGCAGTCATATCGAGCGCCTGGGATTTCGGGCGTTTGCCCGCCCCTAGACCCCGAGTCGACGGCAGGCGCGTCGGAGGCGGGCGCGCGGCCGCTGGATCGGTCGCGTGGCGCGAGCCTGAACTGCGACGGTCTTTCGCAGCCTTTTCAAGAAGATCGTGGCGCCTGTCGCCTTTGCAGGCGCTTAAGGGCTGATATACCTCCTTATGAAATCGGAGGATTACGCGCTTCTGATCGGGTCGGTGGCCGCTTTCGGCGGCGTCGCGTTGACAATGGCCGTCACGCGCAATCTGGACCGGTGCGGCGCGCGGCTCTCCCGGCAACCTTGATAGAAAGTCGACGCGGCGATGGTGCAGCTGACCCTTCCGAAAAATTCCAAGGTCAACACGAAGGGCAAGACCCGCCGCGCCGCCGCCGGCGGAAGGGCGCGGACGTTCAAGATCTATCGCTACGATCCGGAGAGCCCTGAAAACCCGCGCATCGACACCTATGAGATCGACGTCTCTTCGGTGTCGATGGTTCTCGACGCGCTTTTGAAGATCAAGAACGAGGTCGATCCGACGCTTGCCTTCCGCCGCTCCTGCCGCGAGGGCGTGTGCGGGTCCTGCGCAATGAACATCAACGGCGCCAACACGCTCGCCTGCACCAAGGGAATGGACGAGTGCGGCTCGGGAGACATCGCGATCTACCCGCTGCCGCATCAGCCGGTCATCAAGGATCTCATCACCGACTTGTCGAACTTTTTCCGCCAGCACGCCTACATCGAGCCTTTCCTCAAGGCGGACGACGCCGGCAAGGAAAAGGAGTTCCTTCAGTCTCCGGAGGAACGCAAAAAGCTCGACGGGCTTTATGAGTGCATTCTCTGCGCGTGCTGCTCGACGTCCTGCCCCTCCTATTGGTGGAACGGCGACAAGAACGGCGAAGAAGAATATCTCGGACCGGCGGCGCTTTTGCAGGCCTATCGCTGGCTCTCCGACAGCCGCGACGAGGATAAGAACGCGCGTCTCGACAAACTCGAGGATGAGTTCAAGCTTTATCGCTGCCACACCATCATGAACTGCGCGCAGGTTTGCCCGAAGGGCCTCAACCCGGCGAAAGCCATCGCTGAAATCAAGAAAATGATGGTCAATCGCCCCGCGAAGGCGCCGGCGTAGGGCGCCGCCGCGGCGGTCCCGTCGGCGCCCGTCCCCGCAGCGACCGGCGTTGAGTCGATCCGTGTACGGCAAAAATGTCGCGCCCCCCCTCAGCGAGGGCAGCCGCATCGGCCCCCCGCGGCGGTCATCAGCGCTCCGACCGCAATCAGGAAAATTCCAAAGGCGAAGAGACGCCATGCGGCGGAAACGTCCGCTCCGGCGGCGAAGGCCGCGGCCGGAAAGATCTGCACGAACAGCGCCAGCGTGCAGGCGAAAAGCCCAGCGGCGATCAGATGACCAGTCGTCATGCCTGTTTTCCTTCGATAGACTGCGCAAGCGTATGACGCGCGATGAGGGCGCCAGTTGGGAAGGAATGCGGCGGTGAAAGGACGCGTGCTGATTATCGCGGGCTCCGATCCGTCGGGAGGCGCGGGCGTTCAGGCCGACATCAAGACCGTGACGGCGCTCGGCGGCTATGCGGCGGCGGCGATCACCGCGATCACCGTTCAGAACACCAAGGGCGTCACCGCCGTTCATCCGGTCGATCCCGGCATCATTGCGGCCCAGATCGCCGCCGTGCTCGACGATGTCGGCGCCGACGCGATCAAGATCGGCATGATCGGCGACCGCGCTGCGGGGACCGCAATAGCGGACGCGATCGCCTATCATGCGACGGCGATCCCCGTTGTGCTTGATCCCGTGCTGATCGCCACTTCCGGCGACGCGCTCGCGGGCGAAGGCGTCGCCGGCCTCATTCTCGAAAGACTGGCGCCGCTCGCCGCCGTCATCACGCCGAATGCGGACGAAGCGCAGGCGCTGACAGGATTGCCGGTCGCGACGGCGGCGGACCTTATCGCCGCGGGCGAGGCGCTGTTGCGCCGCGGCGCGACGGCGGCGCTCGTCAAGGGCGGACACCTCAAAGGCGATACTGTCGAGGACGCGCTCATCACGCAAGGCGGCGCAGAAATATTCCGCGCGACGCGCATCGGCGGGCGCACGCTTCATGGCACAGGTTGCACGCTCGCGTCGGCGGTTGCGACAGGCCTCGCGCAAGGCATGACGCTTCGCAGCTCCGTGAAGCGCGCGATCGACTATGTGCAGGGCGCGATCCGCCATGCCCCAGGATACGGCGCAGGGGCGAGCCCCCTCGATCATGCGTTTGCGTTGCGCAAGGAGCCGCGCTGAACGGCGCTTTGCTTTTTCTCGATTGCCGGCCCGAGGGCGCGGTCGTACGCCGCGCGCAGACAAGAAGAGGAGGCCGCCATGGCCCGCTACGATTACGAAGTCTACGATGTTTTCACGGACCGGAAGTTCGCCGGCAACCAGCTTGCCGTCATCACCGACGCGCGCGGGCTTTCCGCCGCTGACATGCAGACCATCACGCGGGAGTTCAATCTTTCCGAGTCGACCTTCGTCTTGCCGCCGGAAGATCCCGCGAATACGGCGCGCGTTCGCATCTTCACGCTCGGCTATGAAATGCCCTTCGCAGGCCACCCGACGGTCGGCACGGCGATCGCCGTTGCGCGGGCGCGCAAGCTCTCCGGTGAATTGCGTCTTGAGCTCAACGCCGGCCTGTTCTCGGTGCGCGTCGACCTCGATCGCCCCGCGGGGTTTGCGGAGTTCCGCAATCCCAATCTTCCCGCAGAGCGCGGGCCCGCGCCCGATCCGGCGCTGATCGAGGCGGCGCTGTCCTTGCCGGCCGGCGCCCTTGATCGCCGCGCGCATCGGCCGCGCCTTGTGGGCGCCGGCGTCAATTTTCTCTACGCGAAGGCGAACCTTGAGCATGTTCGCGCCGCGAAGCTGAACAGCGGCGCCTTTGATCGTCTGGAGGCGGACGAAACTGTCGGCGTCCTCCTCTACGCGGACGGCGGCGAAGCGGCGGACGCGCGGTTTCATGTCCGGATGTTCGCGCCGAACGCCGGCATCCCGGAGGATCCGGCGACGGGCAGCGCAGCCGCGGCGCTTCCCGGCCAGATTGCGCTTGCCGGCGGGCTCAGCGACGGGCTGGACCGCTGGTTGATCGAGCAGGGCTTCGAAATGGGCCGGCCGAGCCGAATTCATGTTACGGTCGAGGCCAAGGCCGGCGCCGTCGCAAGCGTTCGCGTCGGCGGCGAGGCCGTGCCGGTGATGAAAGGTCAGCTCGACTTCTGAAGGGCGGCGGCGGCGACGGGCGCCGGCGCTTTCCCGCGCCGCTGGCTGACAGCGACGCCGGCAAAAATGAGCGCCAGCGCGAGATAGACGTTGAGGCCGAGCCGCTCGCCGAAGAAAAGGGCCCCGGCCAGGACGGCAAAGAGCGGCACGAAATAGTTCGCCAGCGCCATAAACGAGGCCCCGGCGCGGCGGATAATTACGATGATGATGACGCCGGCGAGCGCGGTCGGCCCAGCGCCAAGCGCCAGAATGCTGAGAACGCTTTTCGCTGACCACGAAGTCGGATCGATCGGCGTGAAGAAAAGACCCGGCGTCGCAAAGATCGCGCCCGCAAGGACGATGCCTGCCGAAAAGACGATCCGCCGGGCTGGCGGCGCGCGCCGCGACATCACCGCCGAGGCGGCGTAAAGAAGCGTCGCGACCAGCAGGCCCGCTTGTGCGGGCAGGTCTGCGCCCGATATTCCGGCGATCGCTTCCGGCCCCATCAGAGTCAGCACGCCGGCTGCGGCGAGCACGAAGCCTGCGATCTTCGCCGGCGTTAGACGTTCGTCGGCGAAGAGCGCGGCGAGCAGCAGCGTCCAGATCGGCATGAACGCCATATAGACGCCGGCGAGTCCAGACGGCACGAATTGCTGCGCCCACGGAAAGATGAAGAAGGGGATCGTGTATCCGACAAGGCCGACGGCCGCCATCCACGCCCAGAGCCGGTGCGGGCGGGGGCCGTCGATCGTCCGTACAAGGAGCGGCGGAAAGCGCCTGCCTTTGGCGCGCATTGCGCCGTAGAGAATGATCGCCGCCAACCAGAGACGGCCGGTCGTCACGATCGCCGGCGGGGCCGTTTCGAGCGCCATGCGAATGAACATGAAAGACGACCCGCCCATTGCAATAAGGCCCGAGAGCAGCATCCAGTCGAACGAACCGGCCTCGGCCGGGCCTTTCCCCTTTGCGGGGGCGGCGCGCGTCATGGGTCACCTGAAGGAGAGGACGAAAGGCGGAGCGGAAAATGCTCCGCGTAGCGCTTTGTTGCAATGCAAAAAATCTGTTGACCGGCGGAGCGGTTCTGGCTGAGAGTGCGGTCGGGCCACGCCTTCCCAACGAGGCGCGACCCATCTGTGAGGATGGGAGACATTGATGACGACGAAGCCGGGCCGCACCCCTGCGCGCCCTTATTTTTCTTCCGGTCCCTGCGCCAAGCGCCCGGGATGGACCCCTGAAAATCTCGGCCGCGATACGCTTGGGCGCTCGCACCGCGCGAAAGTCGGCAAGACGCGCCTCAAGGAGGCGATCGACCGCACGCGCGCGCTGCTTGAGGTTCCGGCCGATTATCGCATCGGCATCGTGCCGGCGTCGGACACCGGCGCCGTCGAAATGGCGATGTGGTCGATGCTGGGCGCGCGGCCTGTCACCATGCTCGCCTGGGAGAGCTTCGGCGAAGGCTGGGTCACCGATGTCGTCAAGCAGTTGAAGCTTGACGCCAAGGTCATGACCGCGCCCTACGGCGCGCTTCCCGATTTGTCCGAGGTCGATCCGGATACGGACATCGTCTTCACCTGGAACGGCACGACCTCCGGCGTGCGCGTCCCGAACGCGGACTGGATCGCGGCGGACCGCAAGGGCCTTACGATCTGCGACGCAACCTCGGCCGCGTTCGCGCAAGCCCTCGGCTGGGGCAAGCTCGACGTCGTCACCTTCTCCTTCCAGAAGGCGCTCGGCGGAGAGGGCGCGCACGGCGTTCTCATCCTCGGGCCGCGCGCTGTCGAACGGCTCGAAACTTTTAGGCCGCAATGGCCGCTGCCGAAAATCTTCCGCATGACCAAGGGTGGAAAGCTGATCGAGGGCATCTTCGAAGGTGAGACGATCAACACGCCCTCGATGCTCGTTATCGAAGACTGGATCGATGCGTTGAAGTGGGGCGAGGGTGCGGGCGGCCTCAAAGAGCTGATCCGCCGCGCCGACTCCAATCTTCACGCCCTGACGCAGTGGGTCGAGCGCACGCCCTGGGTCGATTTTCTCTGCGCCGACGCGTCCGCGCGCTCCAATACGTCCGTGTGCCTCAGAATCGTCGATCCGAAAGTCGCGGCGCAGGGCGAGGACAAGCAGCGTGCTTTCGTCAAAGACATGGAATCGCTGCTGGCGAAGGAAAAAGCCGCTTATGACATCGGCGGCTATCGTGACGCTCCGCCCGGTCTTCGCATCTGGTGCGGCGCCACTGTCGAACGCGCCGACATCGAAGCGCTCTGCCCCTGGCTCGATTGGGCGTTTGCGGAAGCAAAGAAATCCTTGTCCTGATTCAATCCCGCTCATCCCGGCGAAGGCCGGGATCCAGATCTGCCTGCGCATGGATCTGGGCTTTCGCCGGGATGAGCGGCTAAAAAACCTGAAAGAGAAACAATGCCAAAAGTCCTCATCTCCGACGAACTGTCCGAAACCGCCGTCAACATCTTCAAGGAGCGCGGCGTCGACGTCACTTACGAGCCGAAGCTCGGCAAGGACAAAGACAAGCTGCTGTCGGTCATCGGGCTTTATGACGGCCTCGCCGTACGTTCGGCGACGAAGGCGACGGCGCCGATCATCGCCGCCGGGAAAAAGCTCAAGGTGATCGGGCGCGCCGGCATCGGCGTCGACAATATCGACATTCCGGCCGCGACCGCGGCGGGCGTCGTCGTCATGAACACGCCCTACGGCAACGCCATCACGACGGCCGAGCACGCGATCGCGCTGATGTTCGCAGCGGCCCGGCAAATACCGCAGGCGAGCCATTCGACGCACGCCGGCAAATGGGAGAAGTCTCGCTTCATGGGCGTCGAGCTCTACGGCAAGACGCTCGGCGTCATCGGCTGCGGCAATATCGGCGGCATCGTCGCGGACCGCGCCGTCGCGCTGAAGATGCGGGTCATCGCCTTCGATCCCTATCTGACCGACGCGCGCGCGGTGGAGCTCGGCGTGGAGAAAGTCGAACTCGACGCCCTGCTCACGCGCGCCGACATCATCACGCTGCACACGCCGCTGACCGAGCAGACGAAGAACATCCTTTCGGCGAAGGCGCTCGCAAAGACGAAGAAGGGCGTCATCATCGTCAACTGCGCGCGCGGCGGGCTCGTCGATGAGGCGGCGTTGAAGGCGGGGCTCGATTCCGGGCACATCGCCGGCGCCGCGCTCGACGTCTTTGCGACGGAGCCGGCGACCGAGCACCCTCTGTTCGGGCATGAACGGGTGGTGGCGACGCCGCATCTCGGCGCTTCGACGAACGAAGCGCAGGAGAACGTCGCGATCCAGATCGCCGAGCAGATGGCGGATTACCTGACGCGCGGCGCGGTGACGAACGCGCTCAACATGCCCTCGATCACGGCGGAGGAAGCGCCGCGATTGAAGCCCTTCATCGCGCTCGCCGAGAATCTCGGCCGCTTCGCCGGCCAGCTCACCGAGACGAGCGTCAAGGCGATCGAGGTCGTCTATGCGGGCGGCGTCGCCAAGCTCAACACGCGGCCGATGACCGCGGCGGCCGTCGCCGGCGTGTTGCGGCCGATGCTCGCCGAGGTGAACATCGTCAATGCGCCTTTGATCGCGAAGGAACGCGGGATAGCCATCGCCGAGACCTATCGCGACGACGCGGAGAACTTCGAAAGCGTCATCCGCCTGAGGATCGTCACGGAGCGGCAGGACCGCACGGTCTCCGGCGCCCTCTTCGGGCAGACGCCGCGCATCGTCGAGATCAAGGGCGTCGAGATGGAAGCCTCGTTCGCGCCGCACATGCTCTACGTGACGAACGCGGACAAGCCGGGCTTCATCGGCGCGCTCGGCCAGACGCTCGGGGCGGCGAACGTCAACATCGCGACCTTCAATCTCGGCCGCTCGGCGCCGGGCGCGGACGCAATCGCGCTGCTCGCCGTCGACGAACCGGTCACCGACGCGACTCTCGAAAAGGTGCGCGGCCTTCCGCATGTCAAACAGGCGAAGTCGCTGAGATTCTAGGGCGGGGTCGGTCAATCGCCGATCATCCGTGCAAGGATGACGAAGGCCGCCGCGATCAGCAGCAAGACGGGCGTGCGGTTTCGCGCCGTCGTGCGGCGCGCGGCCTCGGCCGGCGAAAGCGGCGGCGTCGTCCAGTCAGGAACCTTGACGCCCGCGACCAGCATGAAGCCGGCGTCGCCGTCGACCATGCCGCGGTCGATGATCGTCGCATGGGTGCGCGATACGATCGCCTCGACAATGGCGCGGAAATGCGGGGGCAGCATGTCGCGGTCGGCGCCGAGGAAAATCCGGCCGCCGTCCTTGAGGGCGAGTTCATAAGCCCGTTGTCCGGTCGTGACGCCGAGAGAAGAGAAAATCTCCTCGCGCGTCTCAATGCGCTCGATGTCGTTGAGCGCGACCGACAATTCCTCGCGCGCGCCGATCACGAAGCCCCGCCGCCTAGGCAGGAAACCCGTCAGCCGGCCTGCGTAAATCGTCGCGTTGAGCCGCCAGCGGGAGACGGCCTCGCGCGTCACATGCCCGGCGAGCGAGCCGATCGTCAGCCCGATGCCGGCGAGAACAAGCGCCAGCACGGCGTTCGTCGCGTATAAAGCCGCTGCGCCGGCGAGGCCCGCGGCCGCAATCGCGATCAGCGCCGCTGCGGCGGCGGCGACGCCGAGACGCTCGGCGAGCGCAACGCGAAAATGCTGCGGCGGCGGAACAGTCGCAGCGGAGCCCTCAATCATGCGCCGCGCGCTTCCTTCGCCGAAAGCGCCGAATCAGTCATGCTGACTCGTCCGTCATGGCGAGAGCGCTGATGCCGAAGCCTAAGTTCCGCGACATCGAGAAAGCCTACACCCCGAAGCAGTTCGCGGCGAAGCTTCGCCGCTTCGCCGACGCGGTTGAAACGGGCGAGACTTTCTCCATCCAGATCGCCGGGGAGCGCATTCGCGTGCCGAAGGGCGCTCATTTCAATATCGAACATGAGCGCGACACCGAGGGTGAAGAAATCGAGTTCCAGATCAAGTGGAAGCCGGCGGATTGAAGCGCATTCTTCACCCGGCCGCCTTTCGCCGTTTGTAGGTTCCGACGAACCAGTCCGTCCATTCATCCTTGGCCGGATCATATTGCTGGAAATGCTGGGTGACGGTTCCGTCGGCGTTCGGCGTCCAGGTCCCGCGGAATTTCGCAGCAGCGGGCGTCGCGCCCGGCGGGTAGCCGATGACGCCGTCAAGAACCATGCGCCCTTTATCGTCGAGCCCGCCCGAATAATCGATCGTCGCTCCCGCCGAGACCCAGACCTGGCGCCATTTTCCGGAGGCGAGATCGACGAAATTATAGCTCTGCCCGGTGATCCCGCCGGCGCCCGTCCAGCGCTCGACGAGCAGGCACCCATATTCCTCCTTGGTGATCGAATTCGTCCCCGCGAATTTTCCGTCGGCGCCGGTCACGTCCCAGTCGCCGACCCAGAAGTCGAAATCGTCGAACACAGGATCGGCGCAAGGCTTTTTCCCTTGCGCCATCGCCGGCGCGGCGGCGAGCGTCAGGGCCGCCGCAATCAACAGTCGTGTCATGAAACCCTCCATTTTCTTCCCAGTGAACGCCCGCCGGCGGGTCCGCGCAAAGGGCGGCGCGACCGGCGGAGCCTCGGGTAAGACAAACCGAAACCGGTCGTGCCTCAGTTTTTCTTCCGGAGATGGTTTGCGCAAGATTGCGCGCGCATTGACGCCCCGGCCGCCCGCCCTATGGTGCGGCGCGATTTCAGCATCAGGACAGGTTTCGGCATGGGCGACGTCGCGGTCATCGGCGTGCAATGGGGCGACGAGGGCAAGGGCAAGATCGTCGACTGGCTGTCGGCGCGCGCCGATATCGTCGTGCGGTTTCAGGGCGGGCATAACGCCGGCCACACGCTCGTCATCGACGGCGCGGTCTACAAGCTCTCGCTGCTGCCCTCGGGCGTCGTCCGGGAGGGCAAGCTCGGCGTGATCGGCTCGGGCGTCGTCGTCGACCCCTTCGCGCTCGTCGCGGAGATCGCGCGCCTCACCGCGCAGGGGTTGACGATCACGCCGGAAAGCCTTGCGGTCGCCGACAACGCGACGCTGATCCTGCCTGTTCACGCCGAACTCGACGCGATGCGTGAAGGCGCGGCCGCCGGAGTCAAGATCGGCACCACGAAGCGCGGCATCGGCCCCGCCTATGAGGATCGGGCGGGCCGCCGCGCGCTCCGCGCCGTCGACCTGATGCACCCTGAGACGCTGCGCGAGAAGGTCGAGAACCTGCTCGTCCACCACAACGCCCTTCGCCGCGGCTTCGGCGCGGCCGAAGCGGACGCCGGCGCGATCGTCGGCATGCTGAAGGATGTCGCGCCGAAGGTGACGCCCTATATCCGCCCGGTCTGGCGCCTGCTCGACGAGGCGCGGAAGGCGCGAAAGCGCATTCTTTTCGAGGGCGCTCAAGGGGTGCTGCTCGACGTCGAACACGGCACTTATCCTTATGTCACCTCGTCGAACACGGTGGCGGGGCAGGCGGCGACGGGCTCGGGGCTCGGTCCGCGCGCGGTCGGTTACGTGCTCGGCATCGTCAAGGCCTATACGACGCGCGTCGGCGAGGGGCCGTTCCCGACGGAATTGACCGACGCGACGGGCGACAAGCTTGGCGCGCGCGGCCATGAATTCGGCACCGTCACGGGCCGAAAGCGCCGCTGCGGCTGGTTCGACGCCGCGCTTGTCCGCCAGTCGCTTAAAGTGGCGGGCGTCGACGGCATTGCGCTGACGAAGCTCGACGTGCTCGACACTTTCGACACGCTGAAGGTCTGCGTCGGTTATGAGCTGGACGGCCGGCGGTTCGACTACCTCCCCGCGGGGCTCGACGCGCAGGCCCGCCTGAAGCCGATTTATGAAACCTTTGAGGGCTGGAAGGGCTCGACCGTCGGCGCGCGCTCCTGGGCGCAGCTTCCGGCGGAAGCGGTCAAATATGTCCGCCGCATCGAAGAGCTCATCGAAACGCCGGTCGCGCTCGTCTCGACAAGCCCTGAACGCGACGACGTCATCCTGATGCGCGATCCGTTTCAGGATTGAGCGCGCGCGGGCGCGCCGGAATCCGGAAAAGGCGCCGGGCGGGCTTGAGGTTCCACCGGCCGTTTCCGCGGCCTCCAGCGGCAAAGTGCGGATAGTGCGGACTTGCCGGCGGAGAAGCCCGTCGCTTGCGGTGCTTGCGACCTGGAAATTGAGCGCAGTCCGATCTCCGCTCGCCTCGCCTCCCCCTTGCGGGGAGGCCAAAACCGCAAAGCGGTTTTGGGCGGGGGCCGCCAATCTCAGAAATCTTGACCGCAAGGCGCCCGGCGCGCTGCCCCCCACCCGAAATTTGCATCGCAAATTTCGACCTCCCCGCAAGGGGGAGGTAAAAGGCTTTCCGCCAATTCCATCCGTACTCAAATAAAACACCTTGGCCGGCTCCTTCATTCGGAACGGGCAGTCTAAGGCCTCCGAAAGGGGGTAGGATAAGGTGGGGGATAAGGTGGGGGATAACTTTTCGGGCGATTCAGAAATGTGTGTCCGATCAAGGAGTTAGTCAGTTGAATCGCTTATGGTTAACGGCAGCCTTCGGTTGAGCTTGCAAAAAGTTGCAGAAGATTTTTTCTGCCGCCTTCGCCCTATCAGTCGCCGCGTGACGCGAATTTTCGGTCCAAACAACAGAAAGACAGTATACTGACGAAACAGCGCTGCTGCCGTCACCCCGGACGGCGCAGCCGATCCGGGGTCCATTGGCGGCGGACGCCGAAGATAGACCCCGGGTTCGCGACTGCGTCGCGCCCCCGGGGTGACGGAGGCGGGAGGGGAGCGACAGCGCCCGCCGCCCTATTCCCCGAACAAATCCGTAGGCTGAGTTTTCGGCGCGGCGAGGCCGAGGTGCTTCCACGCGCTTTGCGAGAGAACACGCCCGCGCGGCGTCCGCTGGATGAGGCCGCACTGGAGAAGGAAGGGCTCGACGACGTCCTCGACAGCATCGCGCGCCTCGGCGAGCGCGGCGGCGATCGTCTCGACGCCGACCGGGCCGCCGCCGAAATGCTCCGCAATCAGACGAAGATAGCGCCGGTCGAGCGGGTCGAGGCCGAGATCGTCGATCTCAAGCCGGGCGAGCGCGGCGTCGGCGACGCGGGCGTCGATCATGGCGGCGCCGTCGACCGTCGCGACATCACGCACGCGGCGCAGCAGCCGCCCGGCGACGCGTGGCGTGCCGCGGCTGCGGCGCGCGATTTCCGCCGCGCCGTTCGCCGCCATGCTCGCGCCGAGTTTGCCCGCGCCGCGCAGCACGATCTTCGCCAGATCCTCCTGCGCGTAAAAATCGAGCCGCACCGGAATGCCGAAGCGGTCGAGGAGGGGCTTGGCGAGCAGCCCGGAGCGCGTCGTCGCGCCGATCAGCGTGAAGCGCGGCAGGTCGATCTTGACGGAGCGCGCCGCCGGCCCTTCGCCGATCATCAGGTCGAGGCGATAGTCCTCCATCGCCGGATAGAGAACTTCCTCAACCGCGGGGGAGAGGCGGTGAATCTCGTCGATGAAAAGAACGTCGCCCGTTTCAAGATTGGTGAGCAGCGCCGCGAGATCGCCGGGCCGGGTGATGACGGGGCCGGAGGTCGAGCGGAAATTGACGCCAAGCTCATTCGCGACGATCTGCGCGAGCGTCGTCTTGCCGAGGCCCGGCGGCCCGTGAAAGAGCACATGGTCAAGCGCTTCGGCGCGCGCCTTCGCCGCGCCGATGAAGATGGCGAGATTGTCCTTCGCCTGTTTCTGCCCGACGAAATCGTCGAGACGCTTGGGGCGCAGCGCCGCGTCCGCGTCCTCGCGGAGGGGCGCGGCGTCAATGAGGCGGTGTTCCGGCGCCGCGCTCACGCCGCCAGTTCCTTCAACGCCCGCTTGATGAGTTCGGCGACATCCCCGTCGCCCGCGCTGGCGACGGCGCGCCTCGCCTCAACGCCGTCATAGCCGAGATTGACGAGGGCGGAGACGGCGTCGGCCTTCGCGCTGGGCGCCGCCGCTTCGCCGGCCGCCATCTTTCGGGCGACGACTTTCAGCGCCGGCCCGCCCGCCGCCGCGAGCGTCCCGAGTTTCGATTGCAGTTCCGCGGCGATGCGCTGGGCGAGTTTCTTGCCGACGCCGTGCGCGCGGGAAATCGAGGTGACGTCTTCGGCGGCGATGGCGTCGTAGAGATCGTCGGGCGGCAGCACCTGCAACACGGCGAGGGCATGTTTGGCGCCGACGCCCTGCACGCTCGTCAGGAGGCGGAAGGCGCGCCGCTCCGCCTCGTTCTCGAAGCCGTAAAGGCGGATGAGATCCTCGCGCACGATCGTCTCTATGCTGAGCGTCGCCGCCTCGCCGACGGCGAGATGAGAGAGGAGGCGGCCGTGCGCGTGCACCTCATAACCGACGCCCATCACGTCGATGAGCGCCGTGTCGGCGTCGAGGCCCGCGACCATTCCTTTGAGGCGACCGATCATGCGCTTACCTTGAGATGAAGGGCGCTGCGGTGATGCGCGTGGCAGATCGCGACCGCAAGCGCATCCGCGGCGTCCGCCGCCTGCTCGCCCGAGGCGGGAAGGAGCACGCGCACCATCGCGGCGACCTGGGCCTTTTCCGCATGGCCGCGGCCGACGACCGATTTCTTGATGGTGTTGGCGGCGTATTCGGCGACGGGAATTGCGGCGCGCGCCGGCGCGAGGAGGGCGACGCCGCGCGCCTCGCCGAGGACGAGCGCGTCGCGCGGGGAGGCGTTGACGAAGGTTTCCTCAACCGCCGCCTCGTGCGGCCCGTGCGCGGCGATGAGGCTTGCCAGCGCATCATGAATGGCGGCGAGCCGCTCCGCACGGGAAAGCGCCCGCTTAGGCCGCACGACCCCGGCGGCGACGAAGGAAAGCCGCGACCCTGCGCAGTCGATGACGCCCCAGCCGGTCGCGCCCGACCCCGGATCGACGCCGAGAATGCGAATCACCCCTGTCATGGAGGAAGGCTAGCGGGTTCGGAACAAAAGGGAAACCAGACCAGCGGTTCAGTCGCCTTCGAAGCCGCGGATGAAGGCGGCGACTTTCGTCATCGGCATTTCGCACGGGCGCACGGCGGCCCCGGCGGAAAGGCGGTAGAAGTTCGCGCTGACGAAATCAGTCCCGCCAAGCTCGCGCGCGTAAAGAGCGACCTTGGCGCCGCCCGCGCTGCGGGTCAGCGTCGCACCCCAGCGCCGGCCGTTGAAGAAGCCCTCGCGAAAACCTTCCGGCCATAAGGCGACGATGCCGAGCAGGGATCCGTCGTCTTCCCTTTCGCTCATTCGAGCCGATTCCGGTCCCTGAAGGTGACGATCTGCAGCTTGTCCTCGCCGACATGGTCGCGGACGGTCTCATGCAGGTCGACAAGGTGGAAACGGTTCCACTCCTTCGGCTGGAGGACGCTCAAGGTCTCGCGCGTCGCGCGCGCCATGATGAGGAGAAAGGCCGCCGCTATGAAAAGACCGGAGACCGCCAGCACTTCGCCCCAGGCGGCGAGGCCGGCCGCTTCTGCCGCTGCGGCGAGAACGCCGGCGAGGACGATCGAGAGCGCGGCGCCGGCGACGCCGTAAAGCGTCGTGTTGCGGCGGATCTGGTAGAGCTTGTTCCTCACCGTCATCTCGCAAAACAGCAGGCGCATCGCGAACCACTGATAGGCGATGGTCCAGACGCCCGCTTCCTCTTTCAGCTCGTTCGCCTGATGCATGCGCATGTTGCGTTCGACATTCATCGCGCGGCGCTTGGCGACCTGGAAATTCTGGTTGATGCGGCTGAATTTCGACGTGATGTAATTGTCGAGGCCGAGAAGGTTTTGCTGCTGCGTCACCTTGTAGGGCCAGTGATAGAGCAGCATGAGGAGCCCGAGCGCGACAACGAGCACGCCGGCGACGACAACGGCGCGCCCCGCGCCCATTCCGGCGAGCGCGGCCGCCTCGGCGATTTGCGGCGCGGCGATCCCGGCGGCGGCAAACGCGACGGCGACCGTCAGCACAAGGAGCGCCGGCGCATAGAAGAGGAAGAGGCGCGCCGTGTTGGCGTTCAGCTCGCGACGGAACTTGTCCATGATGGTGAGAAAATTGGCGTCCGCCGACCCGTTCTCGCGACCGAGCGCGGCGTCGATGAATTCCTGTTCAACCTCTTCATAGAAGAAGTCGGCGCGGGTGAAGAGCGGAAAGGCGTAGGTGTAGAATTTCTGCGCTTCGGCGGCGTATTCGCGCGCTTCCTCGACAGTGAGGTCGGCCGCCGTGCGTTCGACGAGCGTCGGACGTGCGAGGCGCTTGAAGAAGAAGGAGCCGCGAGCGCCCGTCGCTTCGCGCTCGTCTTCAAAATGCGCCGAGCCGTCGCCCGCCTTGCGCGCGACCGCGCCTGCTCCGCTTTTTTCGATCGTGCGCGGGCCGGCGCCGCCGAACAAGCGGCGAAACGGCGAGAGAAGGACCCGGAAGAGCGCCGTGAGAAAGCCCATGTCACCCCCCTTTCCATCGCTGTCAGCGATGTGGGGTGCGCGATCATGACCGGCAAGGCCCTGTCGTCACTCGCGCAGCGTAATCGGGCCGCTGATCTGCCGCGCCAGCGTTTGTTGCAGGCGCCCGGCTTGCGCGCGGATCGGCGCGGGCGTTTCCGCCGCGAGCGCGAGCCGGCGCGCGATCTCAGCGGCGCCGGCGATATCCTTGGGGCGTCCGTCGCCTTTGGAGAGAGCGACGGCGTAAAGGAGGGCGGCCTGCGCATCGCCGGCCTTCGCGCCGCGCTCGAACCAGTCGGCGGCGGTTCCCTCCGCGTCGCCGCGATGGACGATCAAGCCCATGGCGGCGTAGGCGGGCGCATAGCCGCCCTCGGCGGCGATCCGCATCAGGCGCGCGGCCTCGGCGGGGTTCGCGCGCCCCAGCGCCGTTCCGTCATGCATCAGCGCCAAATGAAACGCGGCCTCGGCATGACCTTGCGCGGCGGCGGCGGCGAAATACTTCTCCGCGTTCGGAAGGTTTAGCGGCACGCCGTCGCCCCTTAGGAAGGCGAGGCCGAGAAAGAATAATCCGTCTCCGTTGTTTTTCGCCGCCGCCTTGGCGAAATGATGCGCGGCGGCGACGGGGTCGCGCCTGACGCCCCGGCCGTCGGCGAACATCCGCCCCAGTTCAACATCGGCGCGGGCGTCGCCCCCGGCGCTGGCGAGACGAAACCAGCCGGCCGCGCGCTCATAGTCGGGATAGACGCCGCCGCCTTCATAGGCGATGCGTCCGAGCGCGAGCTGCGCGTCGGCGTCGCCGGCGGCCGCGGCGGCGCTGTAATGTTCGAGCGCCATGCCGATGTCGGGGCGCACGCCAAGCCCGCGTTCATAGATGCGCCCCAGCGCGACTTGCGCGCGCGCGTCGCCTTTCGCGGCAAGCGGTTCGGCGAGCGCTCTCGCCTGCGCGTGGTCTTGCGCGTCGAGCGCGGCGAAGACGGCGTCAGCGCCCGTTAACCCTGTCTGCGCCGCGGCCGGCGCCGCAATGAAACAGAGGGCGAAAGAGGCGGCGAGGGCGGCGCGCATCGGGGCTCTTTTGAGGGCTTCGGCGAGGCCCTCGCAGCATCAATCATGCCGCGCCTTTTCGATCGCCGCGGCGAGGCGGGAGAGTGCGGCGGCGGGGCCGTCAGCCGCATTCCAGACCGCACCGGAAACGGCGAGGAAATCGGCGCCGGCGCGAACAAGGGGCGCACAGTTTTCCGGCGCGACGCCGCCGATGGCGACGCAAGGGATCACGGTCATCGCCGACCAGTCTTCGAGGAGCGAAATCTCGGCCCGCGCCGGCGCCTCTTTCGTCCGTGTCGGGAAGAACGCGCCGAAGGCGACATAATCGGCGCCGGCCTCCGCCGCCTCAATGGCGAGGTGATAGGAAGCATGACAGGTGACGCCGACGGTTCTGTCAGGCCCCAGAATCTTTCGCGCCTCAGCATAGCTCGCGTCAGACTGGCCGACATGCGCCCCGTCCGCGCCCGCGCGCAGCGCAAGGTCGGGCCGGTCGTTGATGAGGAAATGAACGTCGCTTGCGCGCGCAATAGGCAGCAGCGCCTCCGCCGCGCGCAGCACCTCGTCGTCGCCGACGTCCTTGAGGCGTAATTGCAGCGCGGACACCGCCGGGTTCGACAACGCCGCATTCAGCCCCTCAGCGAACGCCTTGAGGTCCGGGATCGCCGGCGGCGTGATGAGATAGATGGGGCGCGCATCGGTCATGGCGCTCCCTTAGCGGCAGGCATGGGGAAGAGGCTAGGCTGCCTGCGGCAGGCCGCGGCCTTCTTCCCGCTCCGACTGCGTCTTTTTCACTTTCGGGCGCAGTACGGAGTGTTTCACGTCGTCGGGAATGGCGTCGTAGATTTCGGGTTTGAAGATGCCGAGCCGCCCGCGCACGTCGGCGAGCGGCTGTTCGAGCATCGCCTCGACATCGTGCTGGAGGAGGAAGTCGACAGAATCGCCCATGCGGCGCGCTTCTCTCGCGGCCTTGAGCGCCGGGTAGGACCAGCGCTCGAGCTTCAGGGCGAGGAGGCCCATGCGGATGATGAGCTTTAGTCCGGGATTGCCGGTCTGGCGGCGCGTGAAGACGAGATTGCAGATCTCGCCGAGCGGGTCGCGGCCATAGCCCGTCAGCACATGCCAGAGGTCGTGACTGACTTCGAGATGGCGGAAGGCGCGGCTGAACTCTTTCAGCTCGGGAAAATCCGTAAGGCCGACACCTGCTTCTTCGGCGGCGTCGATGAGGCCCTGGGGCGTCAGGCCCTCCTTGTCCATGAAATCGACATAGGTGCGCCCGAGCGTTCCGGGCGCCATGGCGCGCAGGCGCGGGAAATCGCCGAGGATCGCTTCAAGCTTCACCGGCTCGGTCACGACCCGGCGGCCATAGGGGGTCGCGATGAAGCGCGTGAACAGGCGACGCGCGGAATCGCGGGAGAGGGCGGTGACGACCTCGAAGACTTGCCGCGTGTCTTCCTTGTTGAGAATCAGCCGGATCGACGACAGGAGGGCGTGGAAGGGCCGGTACTTCGCAGCCGGCGGCGTCGCAAAGCCGTCAACCCAGACGAAGTCTTCAGGGCGAAGGTCGAAACGGGGCTTCGGCGGCATGGGTCACCCTCTCGGCTACGTTCTGGCTGTCCCGGTCCTTATTACACTGACCAGTTTACTTTCAGATAACGCCGCGCGCGGGCGATTTCAAGGCCGCTGGAGCCGCGGACCGTCGCTCTCGCCGACGGACCCGCCTAAAATGGCCGGCGACGCCGCCGGGGAGCGCGCCCATGCGCCCAATCGATTTCGCCTTTGCCGCCTTGCTGGTTCTTGCCGCCTGCGCACGGCCGCCCGCTGAGGCGCCTTCCCGGGCCGGGGAGGAGACGATGACCGTCGATAAGGACGCGATCATCGCCGGGGTCACGGCCCTAATCGGGGAATGGTCGAAGGCGGGGCAGGAGGGTCGCTATGACGACCTCAAAGCTCTTTATGCGGATGAACCGGATTTCTATTGGGTCGAAAACGGGCGCGTCGCTTACGCCGATTGGGCTGCGGTCGCGGAGGGCGTCGATCAGCTCGCCGCGCTCAATCCGCTGCTGCGGTCGTCGGCGACCGACATTGTGGTGACGCCCCTCGGCGATGATGTCGCCTCCTTTCGCGGGGCGGTCGAGATCGGCCTTGCCTCGGCGGAATTCAGCTTCGACTTCGAGGGCCTCTTCACCGGCGTCGCCGTCCGGCGCGACGGCGCCTGGCGATTCCTTCAAGGGCACCTCTCGAAGCCTGATGCGCCGGCGGGCGAGGGCGACGCGCGCTAGATCAGATTGCGCAGTTCCGAAATCGCGCGGCGCCCGCGCGGCTGCCCGGCGCTCGCGCGCTCAAAGGCTTCGACGAAGAGATGGCGCTGCGCGTGGCTGCCGCCCGCGCGGTGAAGTTCAGGGAGCGCGCGCGCGAGCGAACCCGCCGCACGTTCGCAGTCCCCTTTGGCGAAGGCGAGCACGCCCTCTGCGGCGGGAATGCCGACGCCGCGCCAGAAATCCCTGCAAGGCCCCGGCGCCGCTTCAGCGTGCGCCTTCAGGGAGTCCATGAAAGCGCAGGCCTCGCCCGGCGCGCCGGCGCGCGCGAGCGCATAAAGGTAATGAAGGTCGTGGAAAGGCAAGATGTGCTCGCCGGCGCGCCGGCGCACCTGCTCGACGACGGGCGTCCATCGGGCGCCGACATCGACACCGCGCATTTCGAGGCGCCACAACATCGACACGGCGCCGATCTGCTCCTGCGGAAACTCAGGCCACGCGCCCCACAGCCGCGCGTCATAGATGTTCAGCGCTTGATCCTCGCGCCCGAGCGCGAGCTGGAAGAGCGCGGCGTGCCACCAATTGTGGTCGCGGATGAAGACGCCTTTCTTCTCCCAGGTGTGCGAACAATGGTCGAGCCAGCGCGCCCCGTCGCGCGCGCGCCCCTCAGTCTCCATCACATGCGCGACGGCGTGATGGGCCCAGGCGTCGTCGATGGCGAGTTCGGTCGCGCGAAGGCCCGCGTCCTCGGCTTCTTCAAGACGATGGTTCTGTTCGAGCGCGAAAGCGATGAGGCCGTTCGCGTAGGGCTCGTTCTCGAAGACGATGCGCGCGCGCTCGCCGAAGCGTAAGAGCGCGGCCTGATCGCCGAGGTTGAAGGCGTGATATTGCCCCCATTTGATTGCGCAGAGATCGGCGGGCCAGCGCACTGTCAACTCGTCGAGCAGTCTTTGCGCGCGCCAGTAATCCCGTTCCGCCCACGCCTCGACCGCGGCGCAGAAATAGCGTTCGCGCTCGGACGCAAGGGGCTCGGCGTCCCGCATGCGGGCGAGATAAGGCCGCGCATGCGCCCAGCCTTCTGCGCCCTCAAAGGCGAGATGAAGCGCGGCGGCGTGCGCGTTAAGGAGCGCGGCTTCGGGCGTCCGGTCAGCGACGGCGAAGAGGTCGCGCAGTCTCGCCCCGTAGGAAAGAAACTCGCGCACATAAGCGTCATAGCCGGCGCTCGCATCAGCGCCGGCGCCGGTGATCGAAAGGCCGAAGCGGTCTTTGGAGGTCATGGGCTGCGGTTTGAGCACGGGTCATGGACGCCGGGAAGCGGCGCGGCGGTCACACGAGGTCACGATCGGTTGCTGAATGCGAAACCGCCCGCGCTTTCGGCGCGGGCGGCCCGGCATGCTGGTGAAGAGCGCGCTTACTCGCTGCGCATGATCCCGAGAATGTTCAGGATATGCACGAACAGCGTCACGAAGGACCCATAAAGGGCGAATGCGCCGAAGATCGACGCGCGATCGTTCGACGCGCCGCCTTCGCGATACATCTCCTTGATCATCTGCGTCTCAAAGGCGGTGACCGCCGAGAAGACGAGAACGACGCCGCCCGACGTGATGAGGCTCATCAGCGTCGACTTGAAGATGAGCGCGTTAAGGACGATCGCGATGAGAAGACCGATCGAGGCCATGAACAGGAACGTGCCCATGCCTGAGAGGTCCCGCTTGGCCGTGTAGCCGTAAAGGCTCGTCGCGCCGAAGGTCGCGGCGGTGATGAAGAACGCCTTGTAGATCTCCTGCGCAAGGCCGGCCTGATTGAAGAAGAAGAGCATCGGCGCGATGGCGACGCCCCAGAGCGCGGCGTAAATCCAGAAGAGTCCGTGGGCGGCGACCTTCGAGCCGGAGAAAATCACGCGCGGCGCGATGAAGCCGATGCCGAGAATGCCGATGAAGGGCAGCCAGCGGGTGATGCCGCCCCGCGCCAGCGCCTGCACGAATTCAGGGTTCGACGCGATGGCGAGCGAGACAAGGCCCGTACCGGCGACGGCGAGCGCCATGTAGTTATAGACGCCAAGCATGTACTGGCGCAGGCCCTGGTCGATGGCGAGGCCGCCGCTGCGGGCGACCGTCGCGCCATAATTCCTGCGGGTGTCGTTCATGGGGTGTTGGTCCTCATGGTTGCAAATCCTGAGCGCGAATATCGGAATTTCCGCCGCTCCTTACAAGGCCCGCCGCGCGCCTGAGGGGTTAACGGCGAATAAGCCGCGCCGCGAAAAAGCCGTCCATTCCTCCGCGGTCGGCGAGCATCGAGGGCAGGGACCGGAAGTCGCCCTCACGGGTGAGGGCGGGAAGACCGCCGATTTCGGCGGCGGCGATGGGCGAACGCGCGAGCGCGGGGTGGCGGTCGAGCGCCGAGGCGACCTGCTTATCCCCTTCCTCGGGCTGCAGGGAGCAGACGCAGTATACGATCACGCCCCCCGGCTTTGTCATCGCAACCGTGCGATCGATCAGCGCCGCCTGCAACGCCGTCGTCTCCTTCAGGGATTCTTCGGTCTTGGCCCACAGGATATCCGGATGGCGACGGATCGTTCCGGTCGCCGTGCACGGCGCGTCGAGCAGCACGGCGTCCGCAAGCCCCTCCGGCGCCCACGCCAGCACGTCGGCTTTGACTGTTTTGGCCGTGAGTTTCGTGCGCGCGAGATTCTCCTGGACGCGCTTCAGTCGCTCGCCGGAGGTATCGACAGCAATGACCTCGGCGCCGGCGGCGGCGAGCTGCATCGTCTTGCCGCCCGGCGCCGCGCAAAGGTCAAAAACGCGCTTGCCGCGCACGTCGCCGAGAAGGCGCGCCGGTATTGCAGCGGCGGCGTCCTGGACCCAGAAGCGTCCCTCTTCATAGCCGGGAAGCGCAGCGACTTTTGCGCCGGGAGCAAGACGCACCGAGCCCGTCGTGAGCAGCGTTCCGCCCGTTTCTGCGGCGAGCGCGCCGGCGTCCGCCGTGTCGCGAGGAGTGAGGTCGATCGGCGCTTCAGCGGCGTGCGCTCTTGCGATCGCGCGCGTCGCCTCGGCGCCGTACGCGCGCTCCCAGCTGCGCCACATCCAGCCGGCGGTGTCGATGCGTTCCGGCAATTTCGCGAGCGCTTCCGGTCCGAGCGCCGAAATCTTGCGGGCGACGGCGTTGACGAGGCCGGCATAATTCTCGGTTTCGCGGAACGCCTCGGTCAGCGCCACGGCGGTCGACACAGCGGCGTGCGCAGGCGTGCCTAGGATCAGGGTCTGCGCCGCCGACAGCCGCAAGATGTCGGTCGCCCGTGCGGACCGCCTGGGGAGCGGCTTGTCGATAAAGAGCCCGATCGCGTGATCGATCGACCCGCGCCGTCTGAGGACCGTCGCGGCCATTGCATGGGCGAAGGCGCGGTCCGGACCCTCGAGCGCATTGAAAGACCGGCAGTCGGCGAGCGCATCGTCGAGCGTCCTGCCGCCGGCGACAAGGGTGAGGACGTCAAGCGCCGCACGCCGGGCGGCAAGCCCCGGGACCTCCGCCGCTTTTTGGGGAACGGGGCGAGCGGATTTCGCCTTTCGGGGGAACGGTTTTTCCATGGCGGAGGGGGGTGAACCATGGCGGAAAGATAAAGTCACGCGGCATTTGCGGAATCGCGCTTTGCGGCTAGGATCGGTTTCGGGATCGTTGGGGTCGGCCTGTCGCCTTCAAAGAGGCGGGCGGCGGAAACAGAGTGGGGATATCAATGAAAAAAGCATTTGGCCTGATGGCCGCGGCGACGGTCGCTCTGGCGGGTTCAGCCGGCGTCGCCAGCGCCCAGAACCAGGAAGTGATCGCCAATCCGCGCGGCATGGTGACGAATTTCGACCCGGTCAATATCGGGCCGGTTCTGACCGAGCTCGGCGTCGTCTGGCAGGAGCGCCGCACTTCGGATGGGCAGGTCTTCATCGCCGCCTCGATCGGCGGCGCCTTGAACTTCAATATCGTTCCGCTCGCCTGTCTCGGTCCCAACGGGACGGGCTGCGTCGGGGCGAACATCGTCACGTTCTTCACCGGCGGCTTCGCCAATCCCCAGTCGGTGTCGGCCTTCAACCAGAAATACGTCTTCACCAGCGCCGGCGTCCTGTCGGACAATTCGAGCGCCTATCTCAGCCGTTACGAGATCGCGGATTACGGCATTCCCCGCGGCAACCTCGCCTCCTCGATCGGCAGCTATTTCGCGCTCGCGCAGCGTTTCCGCGATGAGATCGCGGCGCGCACGGTGTCGGCGGACGGTTATGGCGAAGACCTCTCGGCGGGCATTTTGAACGTGCGCTCAGCCGAAGCGGTGGGCATCGACGCGCGCGTCGCCGGGGACGGCACGACGATGGCGATCCATCAGGCGGAACTTGAAGCGACGCCCGAGCTCGTCCGCAAGCTGATCGCGTCGGACAACGCGCCGCGCAACAAGATCACCAACGTCACCAAAGAATAGCGGGCTTCAATCGCTGAAACGGAAATCCCCGGCGCTTGCGCCGGGGTTCTTGTCGTCAGACGCACGATCCCGCCGTGACGCAATACGAAACCCGCGCAGAGCGGCGCGGCCAGCGCGAGGCCGCCTTCTCGAAGGTGAACGGCCCCATGATCCGGGCCGAGATCGGCGATGAATAATTGTATTCGACTTCGGCGACGATCAGCGATGTCGTGTCGTCGAAGAGCGTCACCTCAAGCGGGCCTGTATAGACCGAATTCGCCGCGTAAGGCTGCGCTCCGGTCGAATCATAGCTCCAGTGCACCTTCGTTTTCATATCGGCGGTGTCGTAGAAAACGCTGACGACGCGAAAGGTGACGCTGATGTCGCGCGGGTCGATGACGTCTTCCATGCCGATGAAAAGATCGTCGAGGCTGTCCTTTGTGATTTCCGTCTCCTGCGCGACGAGATCGGAGAGCGTGTTCGCGGCGAGCAGCGTCTTGCGGCTCGCCGACAAGGCGCCCGTGCTTTCGACGACGCCGAAGAACAGCGTGATCATGATCGGCGCGATCAAGGCGAATTCGACGGCGGCGAGACCGCGCGTCGCGCGTGCAAACGGCGTCAGGCCGGCGAGGGTGTTTGAAAGCGGGCTCATGAATCGTAGGGCTCGTTTCTGAAGATGGACGTCGAGATCATCCTGAGCGCGCCGGCGTTCGACTTCTCAAGATTGAGGCCGAGCGCCGGATTGAAGCTCTTGTGCAGATAGCAGACGCGCACGCGCACGATGTCGCGCGCGCCGCCGGCGTCATAGGGCAGCGCGTCGACGTCATCGGGGTCGGCGTCGCGGCAGACGGGCGCGGAGATGTCGGCGGCGAGCGCGGAAAAGCTCGCAAACCGCGCGACGTCGACGGTCAGCTGGGTGTTGCAGTCGCCGAAAATGTCGACGATGTCGCAGATTTCCGTGAAGAAGGCGTCGCGCGACAGCGAATTCGCCTGAACCTGTCCGGTGCGGATGAGGCGGGCGGCCTTGGTGTTCGCCGCCTCGACCGCCGATTCGACGAAGTAAAAATAGCCGGCCTCGATGATCGAGAAGGTGAGGGCGAGAAAGACCGGCGCGACGAGCGCGAACTCAACCGCGGAGGCGCCGTCGCGCGCCTTCCAGAACCGGCGCCGACACGTCGCCGTCCCATAACCGGCCCGCCTAGCCATTCGCCGTCAGCCTCCAGCCCCGAGGCGGCGTCCGGTCGCCGCCGAGATTCTCAATCACCATGTCGCGGAGCGTTTAAGGTCTGATTAGGCGACATGATTAACGATTTCCGCCTGCCGGGAGGGTGCGGGCGCCGGCTTGCGCCGCAGGGGCCGCGCAGGCACTTTGCTGCAATGCAAGAGAACAAGGAGCAGGGGTGATGGGCGTCGAATTGGCCGGTCTGGAGATCCGGGGCGAAATGGACGCCCGTGCCGAGGCGGTGCTGACGCCGGAAGCCGCCCGCTTCCTGTGCGAGCTTGTCGACGCCTTCGCCGCCGAACGCGACGAACTGCTGGCCGCCCGCCGGCGCTGGCAGGCGAGGATCGACTCTGGGGCGCTCCCCGACTTTCGCCCCGACACCAAGGCGGTTCGGGACGGCGACTGGAAGGTCGGGCCGCTGCCGAAGGATCTCCTCGACCGCCGTGTGGAGATCACCGGCCCGGTCAACGCCAAGATGATCATCAACGCCCTCAACGCCGACGTGAAGGTCTTCATGGCGGATTTTGAGGACGCGCTCGCGCCCTCCTGGGCGAACGTCGTCGACGGGCAGAACAATCTGCGCGACGCGATTCGTCGCACGCTGTCTTTCACCGACGCCGCTTCCGGCAAGACTTATGCGCTGAAGGAAAATCCGGCGACGCTGATCACGCGCGTGCGCGGGCTTCATCTCGATGAGAAGCATGTTCTGCGCAAAGGAAAGCGCGTGCCCGGCGGGCTGTTCGATTTCGCGCTTTATTTCTACCACAACTGGAAGGCGCTCGCCGATATAGGTTCTGGTCCTTATTTCTACGTGCCGAAACTGGAGCATGCGGAAGAAGCGCGGTGGTGGAACAAGGTCTTCGTCGCCGCGCAAGCGAAGGTGGGCGTTCCCGTCGGGACGATCAAGGCGACGATGCTGATCGAGACCTTGCCCGCGGTCTTCGAAATGGACGAGATCCTCTTTGAACTGAAGGATCACGCAGCGGCGCTCAATTGCGGCCGCTGGGACTATATTTTCAGCTATATCAAGACGCTTAAGGCGCATGCCGACCGGATGCTCCCGGATCGCCACTCGGTGACGATGGCGAAGCCGTTCTTGGACGCCTATTCGCGGCTCTTGATCCGCACCTGTCATCGCCGCGGCGCGCTAGCGATGGGCGGGATGTCGGCGTTTCTGCCCGCGAAGACGCCGGCGGAAGACGCCGCCAACAAGGAAAAGGTCAGGGCCGACAAGCAGCGCGAGGCCGATAACGGCCATGACGGGTCGTGGATCGCGCATCCGGCGCTCGCGGGCGTCGTCAATGAGGTTTATTCAAAGGCTTTCAAGCCCGGCAAAACCAACCAGATCGAGGTGACGCGCGGTGACGACGCCGCTGTCACCGCCGCCGACCTCCTCGCCGCGCCAGAAGGTCCGTACACAGAGGAAGGTCTCCGGACGAACATCCGCGTCGCGCTCCAGTATGTCGAGGCCTGGCTCGGCGGGCTTGGCGCCGTCGCGATTTACGGGCTGATGGAGGATGCCGCGACCGCCGAAATCAGCCGCGCCTCGATCTGGCAGTGGATCCGGAACGGCGCGCGCCTTCAGAACGGCAAGACGATGACGGCGGATCTCTTTCGCACGGCGCTCGCTGAGGAGCAGACGGTCGTCCGGCGCGAGCTTGGCGAGGAGAGGTGGGCGAAAGGCCGTTTTGCAGAAGCGGTCGTCCTGCTCGAAAAACTCTGCCTTGAAGAGGAGTTTGCGGAGTTTCTGACGCTCGGCGCCTATGAGAGGCTTTAGCGCCGCTTCGCGTCGCGGCGCTCGAATTTCGCGTGCATCAGGTCTTTCGCCGCTTCCGGCCCGTAATCCATCTGGGCGAGCAGGCGTTCGCGGTCGCGTTTCCTGAACTGCTCGATGAAATCCTCGATCAGTTCATCCGAGAAATCGAGCTGTTCAAGCGCCTTGCGGGCGATGAGGAGGCTTGATTCAAGCGTTTCCCGCACGATGACGTCAGGACCGATGGGGCGCAGGTCGATTTCGTGCAGGCGGTCATGGGCGACCGCGAGGATGAAAGCGTTCGGCAGGCGCTGCCGAAGCGCTTCGACAGCGCGATTGACCGCCTCGCGATCGTCCATGCAGAAAATGACGGCGCGCGCGTCCGCTGCGCCCGCCGTCAGCAGCGTGTCAAGGCGCGAGGCGTCGCCGTAATAAACCTTGAAGCCGAACTGCTCGGCGTTTCTGATATGCGACGGGCTCTTGTCGATGGCGATGACGTCGATGTCGGCGGCGCTGATCACCTGCGAAATGATCTGCCCCATGCGCCCAAAGCCGGCGATGACGACATGACCTTCGCCGCCGCGCGGCGCGTCGAGGCCTTCAGCGCTTTCCGTCGCCGCGGGCCGCATCGCCCGCGCCGCCATCATAAGGAACGGCGTCATCACCATTGAGATGGTGACGATGGCGGAAAGAAGTCCCGCCTCGCCGCGGGAGAACAGCAGCGCATCGGCGCCGACGCTGAATACGACGAACGCAAACTCTCCGCCCTGACTAAGGACGGCGCCGGTCAGCAGCGCGTCGTGGTGCTTGGCGCCGAACGCGCGCGCGAGCCCATAGAGGAGCGCCGCCTTCACGGCGACGAGGCCGACCGCGCCGCCGATGACCAAGAACCAGGCGCCGGCGATCGCGCTGAGGTCGAGGCGCATGCCGATTGAGATGAAAAAGAGGCCGAGAAGAAGCCCCCGAAAGGGTTCGATGTCGGTTTCGATCTGGTGGCGATAAGCGGACTCGGCGAGGAGCGCGCCGGCGAGAAAGGCGCCGAGCCCCATCGGCAGGCCGGCCCAGGCGACCGCCAACGACACCGCTGCGACGAGGAACAGCGCTGTCGCCGCGAAAGCCTCGCGCGACCCGGCGCTGGCGACGAGGCGCAGCACGGGATTGAGCGCGAACCGCGCCGCGAGGATCAGCGCCGCGATGACGGCGCCGGCCTTCAGCGCCCCTGACCAGCCCTGCGCCATGTCGAAATTCGCCTCGCCCGCATGCGCGCTCGCAGCGAAGGGAATAGCGGCGAGCAGCGGGACGACCGCGAGGTCCTGCAGCAGCAGGACCGGAAACGCGCGGTTGCCATAACTGGTGTTCAACTCGCCCTGATCCTTCATGTATTGAAGCGCGAAGGCGGTCGATGAAAAGGCGAGCGACAAGCCGGCGATGATCGCCGCAGGCGTCGCCATGGTGCGCGAAAAGACGAAAAGCGCCGCAATGACGGCGCCGGTCAGCGCCATTTGCGCGACGCCCAGCCCGAAAATGTCGCGCCGTAACGCCCACAGCCGCGCAACCGACAGTTCAAGACCGATGACGAAGAGAAAGAGGACGACGCCGAACTCGGCGACGTGAAAGACGCCTTCCTCCTGCCGGAGGAGATTGAGCGCGTAGGGGCCGACCGCGACGCCGGCCGCGACATAGCCGAGGATCGAGCCGAGCTTCAGCCGGTTGAACACCGGAACGGCGATTGCGGCTGCGCCGAGATATGTCGCCGCCTGCAGAAGAAAACCGCCGTCGCCCTCGCTCGCCATGCGCGATTGACTATGGGTGAGGCCGTGCAAGCCGGCAAGCGTCGCCTCGCCGCTTATCGCCGGCATGCGAGCGTCGTTGCGGCCGCCCTCGCGCGCCGGTCGCGCGCTTTCACGACTCCGGGAGGGAGTCCAAATCTTCCTTGCGATTGTACCGATCGGTCGGTACATGACACTCTCACTGAAACCGGCGCGTCCGCGCCAGCCCTCAAAACCTTCTGAAGGAGCCTTTATGTCACGCATCGTCGCCCCCGCCTCGATCGAGGCCGCCCCCGCCGCCGCCCATGAAGCGCTGAACGCCGTCAAGGCGAAACTCGGTAAAGCGCCGAACCTCTATCTCCTCACGGCGACGAGTCCCCAAACCCTCGACGGTCTCCTGTCCCTCTCCGGCGCGCTCGGCAAGGGAGTCATCAATGCGGCGACGCGGGAGCGGATCGCCCTCGCGGTCGCCAACGTCAACGGTTGCGACTATTGCAATTCCGCGCACACCTACATTGCGAAGAACCTCGTGAAACTCTCGGACGACGAGATCGCGCTCAATCGCGACGGCCGTTCGAACGATCCGAAAGCCGACGCAGCGGTTCGGCTCGCGCGCAAGATCGCGGTCGAGCGCGGCGCAATCTCAAACGCCGACATCGTTGAGGCGCGCGCCGCAGGCCTCAGCGACGCCGAGCTTGTCGAGATCGTCGGCAATGTCGCAGTCAACGTCTTCACCAATTACCTCAACGAGGTGTTCAAGACCGAGATCGACTTTCCGGCCGTCGCTGCACGTCGCGCCGCCTGATCTTCGCGGGCAAGAAAGCCGCGCCGGCTCCGCGCCGGCGCGGCGCACCGCCCGATTAGGAGACGATCATGGAAATTCGCCCGCCCTTGCCGCCGTTCACGGAGGAAAGCGCGCGCGCCAAGGTTCGCGCGGCCGAAGATGCGTGGAACAGCCGCGACCCCGCGCGCGTCGCGCTCGCCTACACGCCCGACAGCCGCTGGCGAAATCGTTCGGAGTTTTTCGAAGGGCGCGCGGCGATCGAGGCGTTCCTGACCGCGAAATGGCGCCGTGAGCTCGATTATCGTCTCATCAAGGAATTGTGGGCGTTTCACGCAAACCGCATCGCCGTTCGTTTCGCTTATGAGTGGCGCGACGCAGGCGGCCGCTGGTTCCGTTCCTACGGCAATGAAAACTGGGAATTCGCCGAGAACGGCTTGATGGCGCGCCGCATCGCCTCGATCAACGACTTGCCCATCGCCGACGAAGCGCGTCTCTTGCGCTGGGATCAAAGCGTCGCGGCGCGGCGGCCGGACGATCATTCCGGCCTCTCAGACCTTGGGCTTTGATCTGCTGGAGGCCGCAACCCTCAATGACGACAGAATGAAACCCAAAACAAAAAAGGAAAAGCAGACCCGGCCCCGGCAGGCCTCCCGTGAGGAGATCGTTCCCGCGCTCTACGACCTTTTCCGGCGCGCCGGCTATGAGGGCGTTTCGCTTGCCGACATTTCGGCCGCCACCGGTCTCGGGAAATCGAGCCTCTATCACCATTTCCCCGATGGAAAGCCCGACATGGCGGAAGCGGTCGCCGAGTTCGCGCTTGGGTCCATGCGCGCGAAGGTGTTCGAGCCGCTCCGCGCCGACGCTCCGGTTGCGACAAAGATCGCAGCGATGCTGGCGACGGCGGACGCGATGTATGAAGGCGGCGCGAGCCCGTGCCTGGTCGCGAACATGCTGCCCTCAGGCGCGGCGTCGGCGCCGATCCGCGCCATCGTCGTTGAGTGGATCGACGCCGTCGCCGCGGCGCTGAAGGCCGCCGGCGTCAAGCCGGCCGAAGCGCGCGCGCGCGCCGTCGAAGCGGTTGTCGGTATCGAGGGCGCGCTGATCGTCACGCAGGCGACCGGCGACAGAAAAGTCTTTCGCGATTCGCTCGCTGCCGCCCGCAATGCGCTTCTTGCGGGGCTCTAAGCCGCCACGCCGCGCTTATTCCGCTTGCGGACATTCGCCTTCGGCGCCGACGCTGACGCCGGCCCCCGCCGCGGCGCAGGCGTTCGAATAGGTCACGCCGTCACAGCCGCAGACCGGGCGATAATCCATCGTGCAGACAACCGGCTTCTCGGCGCAGACACCGGCCGAATCGGCGATCTCGACGCACGCCTTCGGCTCCATCGCGCAATAATCGTTCGCGTTCTTGCACTGAAAGCCGGCGATGCCGCCGCACATGCCGCCGCGCTCGCCGATCCCGGGCGATGACGCAGGCGCCGCCTCGGCGACAGCGTCCTCAACCGCAACCGGCGCGGCGGCGGGCGGCGGAATCGGCAGGGGATCCGGGTCCGGCGCGATCGGCGGCGAGCAGGCGGCGATCAGAACCGCGAAGCCGGCGGCGAAGGCGCTGCGCAGCATCAGTCGTCTTCCTTCTTGACTTGCGCCTGAAGGTAAATCTGGAGGCCCAGCTTGTCGATCAGCTGAAGCTGGGTTTCGAGGAAGTCGATATGTTCCTCCTCCGACTCGAGAATGCGCTCCATGATCTCGCGGCTGACATAGTCGCGCGACGTTTCGAAATAGGCGATCGCCTCCTTGTAAAGCGGATGGGCGCGATGCTCGGCGCGCAGGTCAAGTTCAAGGCATTCCCGCACGTTTTCGCCGATGTAGACCTTATCGAGGTCCTGGACGTTCGGCAGTCCTTCGAGGAACAGGATGCGCTCGATCAGCGTATCCGCGTGCTTCATCTCGTCGATCGATTCCTTGTACTCGATCTTGCCCAGGCGCTCGAAGCCCCAGTTCCTGAACATGCGCGCGTGCAGGAAGTACTGGTTGACGGTCGTCAGCTCCAGCCGCAGCGCCTTGTTCAGATACTCGATGACTTTCGGATCGCCTTTCACGCGCCGCTCTCCTTGCTGATTTGCTTAGCGACCATAAGAAGATCGGCGCGCGCCTCAACCGCTATTCGTGCAAGCGGTTATCACTCGCGCCGAAAAATGCGCGAACGCGAATTGATTTCAAAAGATTGAGGTCGTCGGCGATTGCGCGCCGGCGCAGGCGTCATTCGGCGGCGATGCTGGCGTGCTCGCAGCCGCGCGCTTCCTCGATCAATTTCGCAATCTCGGGAAGGCACTTGCCGCACTGGGGCCGCGTGCCGCAGCGGCGGAACACCTCGCCGACGGACTTCACCTCTCCGGCTTCCGCCTTGATCTGGCGGTCTTTGAGCGCGTTGCAGATGCAGACGTACATGGATCCCGAGGCGCAAGGACGACTTCGATCGCCGCACTATCCTGCAAATGCGAATGATTGTCAATCTAGAACGGGCTTGGCGGGGGGAGGGCGGCGGTGTCTCCCGACCACCCCCAGACCCTTAAGATCCGGGCCCTGGCGCTAAGTCCCGCCGCCAGCCGCGGCGGCCGCCGCCGGCATTTCCCCGACGACCAGCTGCGGGTCGACAAGGGTGTCCGCCCATTTCAGGCTCCAGTGCATGTGCGGTCCGGTCGCGCGGCCCGTCGCGCCGACGGCCCCCAAAACCTGCCCCTTTTCGACCCGGTCGCCGGGTTTCACGTCAATGCGGGACATGTGCATGAACGCGCTTTCGAGCATTTGGCCGTGGTCGACGAAGACGAGGCCGCCCTCGAAATACATGTCGGTTTCGGCGAGGCGGACGACGCCGGGCGCGGGCGCCTTGATCGGCGTGCCGGCCGGCGCGGCGACATCGACGCCGCCATGCATGTTCTGCGGCTCGCCGTTGAGGATGCGCTGCGATCCGAACACGCCGCTGATCCGTCCCGTCACCGGCCACGAGAAGTCCGTCGCCCACATCGACTCGTCGGCGCGCACGCTTCGCGCGGCTGCTTTTTTTTCCCGGTCGGCGGCGATTTTCGCGAGCTGCTCCGGCGTGAAGCCGGAGACTTTCGACTGGTCAAGGCCGTCGATGCGTTCGATCTTGAAGGTGCGCTTGCCGATTTCGATTGCGCGGCGCACGACGCTGCCGTCGTCGAGCGTGACGACAAGCAGCGCGCTTGCGCCATGATCGCGTCCGAAACCGAGGAGGAATTTGCCGTCCGCGCTGACCGGAACGGGCTCGCCGTCGAGCTTCGCCTTCGCGCCGGGCAGCGTCTGCCCGCGCAGGAGCCCGCCTTGTACGAATTCGCCTGTCAGAATGACCGACGGCGCCGGATCGTCGAACACCTTCTGGCGTTCTTCAACGCTTTTCATGGCGTCGTCGAAGCTCGCTTTTTTAAGAAGCGCTTCATCCGGCGTTACGTCAGGCGCGCTCGCGGCGGTAGATGGAGCCCTCGCTTCCGGCTGCGCCGAAGCGCAACCCAAGAGGACGATCGCCGCCGTCGCCATCACGCCCGCCCTCTTCATCGCATCCGCCTTCAGTTCCAGGGTTCAGGATTTCGGTCTGTAGCCGAAGCCGGTCATCGCCGCCTCCGCTGAGGCGTAAGGCTCCTGCCGGTCGACGTTCCAGTATTTGAGGGCCTCGAGCGCGATCTTAGCGCCTGTCACCGCGCAGCGCACATAGCGCCCTGGCCGGATGACCGCGAACTCGGCGTCCCCATACTCAAGGACCGCCTCGCCGTCGCGGCCCTGCGCGCTGCCGTCAAATGGGTTCATACAATTACTCTATCGCGGCGACGCGGGCCCGGTCAAAGGGCGCGCTTCAGTCAAAGAGCCCCTTCTGCACCGGCTTTTTCGCCGCCGACGATTTTCGCGGCGGGTTCTCGTCCAGATGCGCGCTGCGGTCGCCATCGGCGAAGACGAGGCTGACGGCGCCCGATAAGGGCAGATCGCTCGCGCGGCGGGCGATCTTCCCGGCTTCGGTTTTCACGAGTGCGAATCCGCGGTCGAGGACGCCCTTGTAAGAGAGCGAATTGAGGAGGCCGCCGAGCGCGGCGAGGCGCTCGCGCGGGCGGAGGAGGAGGCGCTTCGCGACGCTGTCAAGACGGGCGGCGTCGCGGGCGAGCGCGCGGGCGAGGTCGCCGCCGCGCTGCTTCAGGCGCTCCGCGCTGAGGCGCGCGGCGACCCTTGCAAGGCGCGTGTCGGCGGCGGCGGCGCGCGCCGAAAGCCCCGCGCTGAGCCGGTCCGCCGCGCGATCAAGGCGCTGTGAGAGGGCGCCCAGAACATCTTCGGGGCGCCCGAGCCCCCGCGCCGCGGCGATCATCCGTGTACGGCGCTCCTCGCGACGCCGGCTCTCGGCCGCGATCATGCGCCGTTCCTTGTTGAGCGTCTCAGCGATCAGCTCGGAGCGCATCGGCACGGCCTTTTCTGCGGCCGCGGTCGGCGTCGGCGCGCGCAAGTCCGCCGCGAAGTCGATGAGGGTCGTATCGGTTTCATGCCCCACCGCAGAGATGAGCGGGATCGCGCTTTCCGCCGCCGCGCGCACCACGATCTCCTCGTTGAAGCACCAGAGGTCTTCGAGGCTGCCGCCGCCGCGTGCGACGATCAGAACATCCGGACGCGGAACATCGCCGCCTGCGGGCAGCGCATTGAAGCCGCGGATCGCGGCGGCGATGCTCTGCTCGGCGCCTTTTCCCTGCACCTGCGTCGGCCAAACGATGACATGGCGCGGAAATCGTTCGCGCAGTCGATGAAGAATGTCGCGGATGACCGCGCCTGAGGGCGAGGTGATGACGCCGATGACATCGGGAAGGAATGGGATCGGCTTTTTCCGCGCGGCGTCGAACAGGCCTTCGGCGGCGAGCTTCTTGCGGCGTTCCTCAAGGATCGCCATCAGCGCGCCCGCGCCCGCAGGCTCAAGGCTGTCGATGACGATCTGGTATTTCGACTGGCCGGGAAAGGTCGTGAGCTTGCCGGTCGCGACGACTTCCATCCCCTGTTCGGGATCGAAGCGCAGGCGCTGCGCGGTTCCCTTCCAGATGACGCCGGAGATTGTCGCGTTCTCGTCCTTGAGATCGAGATAGACATGGCCCGAAGCGGCGCGCGTGACGCGGCCGAGCTCGCCTTTGACGCGCACGAAGCCGAACCCGTCCTCGATGACGCGCTTCACGGCGCCGGCGAGTTCGGTGACGGTGTATTCGTGGATGTTGTGGGTTGATTGGGCGGTCATCGGCTGCTTTAAGCATGCTTCTGATATTGAAATGAAGTTGCGTCGTCGGCGGTCTGCGCCGCGGTCAGTCGCTCCCCGGGCGGGGGAAGCGCGGCCGGGACTGAAATGAAACGGGAGAAAGCCATGAAGAAGCTGCTGTTCCTCGGCGTCGCCGGGGCCGCCGGCCTTGCCGGATTTTCGTCTTTGGAATTGGGAGCGTCTGCGCCTGCGCCGTTCATCGACCCCGTCGTCACCGCCCGCGCGCTGTGCGGCGGGTCGCAGGACGCAGGGCTGAAACGCCGCCAGGTCTTCGCAGCGATTGGCGCAGCGCAGGCTGCGCAAGGCGAAAGCGCAAAGCCGTCAGACCCATTGAAAACTCCTATCGCCGGCATCGGCTACAAGATCACCACGTCGAGCCCGCGGGCGCAGGCGCTCTTTGACGCCGGCGTCGCGCATATGTGGAATTTCAACCACGGCGAAGCGATTAACGCGTTCAAGGCGGCGCAGGAAGCCGATTTCGATTGCGCGATGTGTTACTGGGGCGAAGCCTTCGCGCTCGGGCCCAACATCAACCTTCCGATGGCGGAAGACGCGAACGCTCCGGCCTACGCCGCCGCGCGCGCCGCTTTCGACCGTAAGGCGAATGCAAGCGAGAAGGAGGCCGCGCTCATCACGGCGCTGCAAGCCCGTTATGCGAAAAAGGCGCCCGCCGATCGCAAGTCGCTCGACCTCGCCTTCGCCGCGGCGATGGAGCAGGTCGCCGCGCGCTTTCCGGACGATGACTTCATCGCCGCGACGGCGGCGGAAGCGAATATGGACACTCAGCCCTGGGATTATTGGGAGGCGGACGGCAGAACGCCGAAAGGCCGCGCCGGCAAGACGCTCGCGCTCCTCGAAACCGTCCTCAAGCGCAACCCTGACTATCAGCCGGCCATTCATCTCTACATCCACACGACGGAGGCGACGACCAATCCTTTCCGCGCCGTTCCGTATGCGGACCGCCTCGCCGCGCTGTCGCCCGGCCTCGGCCACCTTATCCATATGCCGTCGCACACCTATGCGCGGATCGGGCGCTACAAGCAGTCGATGGACCTGAACATTGAGGCGGTGAAGGCGGATGAGGCGACGCTCGCGCTCGGCCCCCAGAGCCCGATGTTCGAGTTCGGCTATTACGTCCACAACGTGCACTTCGTGATGACCTCCGCGCAGATGGGGGGCGATCGCGAAACGGCGCTCGAGATGGCGAGGAAGCTCGACGCGAAGATCCCGGTCGACATGGCGATCGCCGTGCCGCTCGCCTCGCCGATCAAGGCGGCGCCGTACTACGCCTATGCGCAGTTCGCCGCGCCTGCAGAGGTGCTGGCGCTTCCTGCGCCGGGCGCTGAAGCGCCGTTCTTGCGGGCCGCTTGGCATTATGCGCGCGGCGAAGCGCTGGCGCGTCAGGGCGACGCCGCCGGTGCGCGCAAGGAGGCCGCCGCCATTGAAGAAATCCTGAAAGAGGAAGACTTCAAGGGCCTCGTGGACAATCTGATCCCTGCGCCCGGCATCCTCAAGATTCAGCATCGCACGGTGATGGCGCGCGCCAGCGCCGCTGAAGGCAAGCTCGCTGATGCGATCGGCCATATGGAAGAGGCGGTCACGCTGCAGGATGGCCTCAACTACACGGAGCCGCCTTACTGGTATTATCCGGCGAAGCAGACGCTCGCGGCGATGGTGCTGAAGTCCGGCGACCATGAGCGGGCCGAACAGCTCTTTATCGAATCGCTTGCGGAAGTTCCGAACAACGGCTGGGCCTATTACGGTCTCGCCGAGACCTATGGCGCGCAGAAGGATAAAGCGGCGAAGAAATACGCCGTGAGCCTGATGAAAGGCGCGTGGTTCGGCAAAGAGAAGCCGACCCTCGACCGGCTCTAAGCGGCTATGCGGCGTCCGGCCCTTTACGCCGGGCGCCGTCTTCCGCCAGTCTTTCACGCACGCAGCGTGAAGGACCAACAGTGACCGCCGTCGATCCGAAGACCCGCGTTCTCCTCGACATGATCGCCATGCTCGGGACGCCGCCGCTCAGCGAGATGACGCCGGAAGCGTTCCGGGCGATGCGCGCGCGCAGCCGCGACATGCTGAATGCCGCCTGGCCGGAACCGGCCCGCTATCTGACTTTCGCCGTGGCGGGCGCCGAAGGGCCGATCCGCGCCCGCGCCTATGACTATGCGCCCGCGCCCGCGCGGCCGACGCTCGTTTATTATCATGGCGGCGGCTTCACCTTCGGCGACCTCGACAGCCACGACCAGCTCTGCCGCAGGCTCGCGAAGTCGGGCGATTTTCAGGTTATTTCTGTCGAATATCGCCTGGCGCCCGAAGCGCCTTTCCCGGCGGCCGTCGATGACGCCTGGGCCTCGCTCGCGGACATCCTGGCGCGCGCGGATGAGCTCGGCGTCGACGCCGCGCGCGTCGGCGTCGGCGGGGACTCCGCGGGCGCCAATCTGTCGATTGTGACGGCGCGTCGCGCCGCGATCGAGGGCGGGCCTGCGCTCAAGCACCAGTTGCTGATTTATCCGGTGACGCAGTCAGCCGGATCGACGCCGTCGCGCGAGAAATTCGCGGAAGGTTATTTCCTGACGAAGGAGAGCATGGACTGGTTCGACGGTCATTATGTGCCGAACGGCGTTGATCGCACCGATCCGCGCCTCTCGCCGCTGCTTCACCCCGTGCCGGAAAAACTGGCGCCCGCGCTCGTCATCACGGCGGGCTTCGATCCCTTGCTGGACGAAGGGCGCGACTACGCCGAAGCCTTGCGGCGGGCCGGCGTTCCCTGTCGCTATGTCGACTATCCGGACCAGATTCACGGCTTCATGTCGTTCTGCAATTTCTCTTCGGTCGCAGAAGAGGCAATCGCCGATGCGGCGCGCATGGTCAGCGCGGCGCTAGGGGGACGTGGAGCCTGAGGCCTCAGCCGCCGCTAGACCCCAAAGGCGATCAGGAAATTGTTCGCCACGATAAGGCCGTTGATCGTCACCGCCAACGCGAAGACGCCGATGACGATGCGATGCGGGAACCACAAGACCATTCCCGAAATGACAAGCTGAAGAAACAACTTCGCGCCGATCCAGCCGGCGCCGTGATGGTCCATGATCGCTCGCATCAGAGGGTTGGCTTCTTGCGCGCGTCCAAGCTCGATCGCGGCGATCGTCGAGACGATGTCGAGCACGCCGACGATGTTGTAGACGAAGACGGCCGCGAGCGCGACGACGCCGTTCAGCCTGACGGCGCGCGCTTCCGCGGCCTGGACGCCAAGGTTGCGTTCGTGCGGTTTTGTTCGGAGGAGGAAAACCAATCGGACTACCGTTAACTTTGTTGTGACCCAATTCTCGACAAAAGGCGGCGTCTGGAAGGCGAGGCGCCGGCGCCGCCGGTCGACGCGGCGCAGGACGGTCGTTAATCTGCAAAAACCATGACGGCTGAAATGGCGCAGGATGAAGCAGAGACCGGCGGCGGCCGCGCCGACGAGCGTGCGGTCCTTTTCGCCAGAGGCGCCGTGTTCGTCGAGCGGGCAGCCCCTGCGTTCGTTCTTGCCGGCGCGCCGATCGCGCTCGTCCTCGCCTTCGGGTTGTTCGACCTCTGGCGGTTCGCCGGATTTTGGGGGCACGGCGCGGCACTTGTTCTGTTGTTTGCGCTCGCGGGCGTCCTTTTTTGGCGCCGGCGTCCGTCGCCGTTCTGGCCGTCGCGCGCCGAGGCGCTCGCGCGCCTCGAACGCGACGGCGAGATGCGTCATGAGCCTTTGAGGGCTCTTGAGGACGAGCCGGCCGCTGGGGCCGGCGCGCTTTGGGCGGCTCATCTGGCCGATGCGCGCGAGCGGATGAAGAAAGCGGCGCTGAGCGCGCCCGCCCCGACA
Source organism: uncultured Caulobacterales bacterium (assembly GCA_964578685.1). GTDB lineage: Bacteria > Pseudomonadota > Alphaproteobacteria > Caulobacterales > Parvularculaceae > Amphiplicatus. The sequence continues at coordinate 8,605 of CAZOEB010000005.1, read as the reverse complement.
GCGAACAGCGTCGATCCTTTCGGCCTTCGCTATGCGGCGGCGGGGCTTCTCCTCATCGGGCTCATCGCGGCGGGTCCGGCGGCGCCCCGGCGCCTTGCGGACGCTTTCCGCCCAAGCGACCCCGCGATCGCGCGCTCAGGCTTTGCCGACCTCTGGATCGAGCCGCCCGCCTATACCGGAAAGGCGCCGCTCTATCTCCTCAGGGCGAAGGACGCGCTCGGCGGGGCCGGCGACGCGATCGAGGCGCCGGAAGGATCGATCGTCCGTATCCAGACAAAACCGCGTGCGCGCTTCCGGCTGGCGCTTGCGGGCGAAACGGAGAAGATCATCGCGGCGCGCGAAGGCGGCGAGGCCTCGGCGCGCGCCGCGCTGACGCTGAAGGAATCGGGAACGCTATCGCTGTCGGCGGGCGGGCGCCGCAGCCATTGGCCGGTGCGCGTCGTTGACGATCGCGCGCCTAGCGTCGACTTCGCAGAAACGCCCGCGCCCGATCGCGACGGGCGCCTCGTCATTTCCGTTCGCATCGACGATGATTACGGCGCCGATCAGGCCGCGCTGGAATTGCGACTCGACGCCAGCCAGCCGCGTCCGCTCGATGCGCCGCCGGTCAGCGCCGAGGCGGCGGGGGAGGCGCAGCGCATCGCGCTTCCGGCGCTCAAAGGCGCGCCCGGCGCGCGCGCGGCCGCGCTCGACCTGTCTTCTCATCCTTGGGCGGGGCTCCCTGTCTTCGCGAAGGTGATCGTCGTTGATGCGCTCGGACAAGAAGGGGAAACCCTGCCCGTCGCGCTGGCGCTGCCGGCGCGCGACTTTTTCAATCCGCTGGCGAAGGCGGTTGTCGAGCAGCGCCGGTCGCTCGCGGTCGCGCCCGCGGAATGGCGCCGCGTCGAATGGGCGCTCAGCGGCCTGACGCTCGGGCCAGAATTTTTCTTCGAGCGGCCGACCGACTACCTGCTGCTCAGAACGGCGATGTGGCGCGTCAACAAGCGCGGCGGGGACGACAGCGACGCGACGATCGAGGAATTCTGGCCGCTCGCGCTGCAGCTTGAAGATGAAACAACCGAGCTTGCGCGCCAGCGGCTCGACGCCGCGCGGCGTGCGCTGCGCGAAGCGCTCGAGAACGGCGCCGCCGATGCGGAGATCGAGCGTCTGACTGAAGCGCTGCGCGCCGCGCTGGCGAATTATCTTGAAGCGCTCGCACAGTCAGGCGCTGAGACCGATCCGGATGCGCCGCCCGCCGATCAGACCGTCACCGCCGACGATCTCGACGCGATGTTGAATGCTGTGCGCGATCTTGCAAAGTCCGGCGCCGCCAACGCCGCGCGCCAGGCGCTCGCCGATCTCGAAGCGCTGCTCGACAATCTTCGCGCGCCGGGCGGCGCCGCCGGCCAGGGCCAGGCCGGGGAAGGGGGGCAGCAAGGCGCCGGCGGGCCGACGGGCGCGGTCGGGGACCTCATCGCCCGTCAGCGCGCGCTCGCCGATGAAACATTCAGGCGCGGGGAGACGCGCGACGCCCCCGGCGATGATCTCGCCTCCGGTGAAGGCGCGCTTGCAGGCGACCTCGCAGACTTCATGAAGGCGCTTGAGGGCGCGGCGCCGGATGGAGAAACGGGCGAGGCCGGCAAGGCGCTCTCCCGCGCGCTCTCGGCGATGCGCCGCGCGGAAGGAGACCTTGGCGACGAGAATTTCGACGGCGCGCGCAATGCGATGGAGGAAGCGATCGCCAACTTACGCGACGGCGCCGAAGCGCTGGCGAAGGATGCGCGCGCGCAGGCGCGCGCCGCGCAGGGGCGGGGCGGGCAGCCGTTGCGCGATCCTCTGGGGCGCCCGCTCGGCGCGCCCACAGGGCAAGGCGTCGAGGTTCCCGACAAGTCCGACGCCCAGCGCGCCCGCGAACTCCTTGAAGAGCTGCGCCGGCGCTTGTCGGACGGCGAACGGACGGAAGACGAAATCAAATATCTCGAACGCCTGCTGGAACGGTTCTGACGGTTGTCTTTCCGTCAAGGCATAAAGTGGGTGTGCGGAGTTTAATTCTGCGCCGTCGCCCATGCGCCGTGGACTTCGCCGCCGACCGCCGATAGCTTCCCGCGTCCTTCCGACCGGGGCTCGGCTCATATGGCCAAAAGACTTTTTCAGATCATCGTCATCGCCATGATTCTCGGCGTCGCCGCCGGCGCGCTCGTCCACCAGCAGCTCGGCGCCGAAGGCGAGGCTGAATTCGCCGCCGCGATGAAAATAGTCACGGATATCTTCCTGCGCCTCATCAAGATGGTGATCGCGCCGCTGGTCTTGACGACGCTTATCGTCGGCATCGCGCACATGCGCGATCCAAAGGCGCTGGGGCGCGTCGGGCTTCGCACGATGATCTGGTTCATCGCCGCATCGCTCTTCTCGCTCGGCCTCGGCCTCGTGATGGTGAACCTCATCCAGCCGGGCGCAGGGTTCGACGCCGGCCTGCCGGCGGCGGCGACCGGAGCGCCGACAGCGGAGAATTTCACGCTGGCGAATTTCATCACGCATCTGGTGCCGCGCTCGATCATCGAAGCGTTGGCGACCAATGAGATCTTGCAAATCGTGATTTTCTCGGTGTTCGCCGGCGTCGCCCTCGCAAAACTCGGCGAGAAGGCGGCAAAGGTCGTCGAAATCACCGAGCAGGTCGCTTATCTGATGCTCAAGATCACGGAATACGTCATGCTGCTGGCGCCCTTCGCGGTGTTCGCCGCGCTCGCCGGCGTCGTCGCGACCAAGGGCCTCGGGGTCATCATCACTTACGGAAAATTCGTCGGCGGCTTCTACTTCTCGCTGCTCATCTTGTGGGCTGCGCTCGCCTTCGCCGGACGCATGGTCATCGGGAAGCGCATCGGCGAGCTGATCACGACGATCCGCGAGCCGGTCGTCATCGCTTTCTCGACGGCAAGCTCGGAGGCCGCCTATCCGAAGCTTCTCGAACGCCTCGAACGCTTCGGCGTCGCCAATCGCATCGCCAGCTTCGTGCTGCCGCTCGGTTATTCCTTCAATCTCGACGGCTCGATGATGTATTGCGCCTTCGCGACGATGTTCATCGCGCAGGCCTACGGCATCGACCTGTCGGTGACGCAGCAGATCACCATGCTGCTCTTCCTCATGGTGACGTCGAAGGGCATGGCGGCGGTGCCGCGCGCTTCGCTCGTCGTCATCGCGGCGACGCTGACGGCGTTCGACCTCCCGGAGGAAGGGCTTCTCCTGCTCCTTGCCGTCGATCAGTTTCTCGACATGGGCCGATCGGGCACGAACATCGTCGGCAATTCGGTGGCGACGGCGGCGGTTGCAAAGTGGGAAGGGCTCTTGCGCGACGACAATCCGCTCGCGCCGCCGCTCGCCGAACGCGCGCTCGACGACGGCTCCGCGCCGGTCGTGGCCTCAAGGCGCGGGTGAGGCGCGTTATCTCGGGCCGATGTGCTTGTCGATGAAGGCGAGCGATTTTTCAAGCATCTCCACACGTGTCGGCTCCTTCGAGAGCCAGTGGTCTTCGCCCTCCAATACAAGATACTCGACGGGCCGTTTTGCAGCTTCCAGCGCCTTACGCATCAAAAGACTCTGGCCCGGCGGAACGACGGCGTCGTCCGTTGATTGAATGAGCATTATCGGCGGAGTCGCCTCGGAAACCCGCTCCACCGGACTTACCGCGGCGAGGCTGTCCTTATCCTTGTAAATGCTGCCGATCCTCTTGGTCCAATATTTCTCGACGAATTCGCTTTCGGAATTGATCAGCACGGGGAGGTTCGAGACTCCGTTCACGCTGACGGCGCATGCATACAACTCCGGGGTCAGCGTCGCGCCGGCGAGAGCCGCATAACCGCCGTAGCTCGCGCCGACGATGCAAACTCGCAGCGGATCGACGGCGCCGTCGGCGATCAGTTTGCGCACGCCTTCGGACACGTCGTCCTGCATCTTGCGGCCCCACTGGCCGTCGCCCGCTTTCCGAAATGTTTCTCCGTAGCCGAAGGACGCGCGGAAATTGGGCTGATAAACTAGATAGCCGTTGGCGGCGTAGAAGCTCGCCCACCAGTCAAAACCGAGATCGTCGCGCGCGGCGGGCCCTCCATGCGGCAGCACGATCAGCGGCCGTGGTCCGGCGGATGCGCCGACGGGCGTCGTAAGGTATCCCGGAACGCGCACGCCGTCCGACGACGTATAGTCGAATTTCGACCGGGCGGGCTGTGATTGGCCATCGAGTTTGGGATAGGCCGAGCCGATCACCGACAGGGTCTTCTCGGTCGGTTCGAAGAGAAATATCTGATCGGGATGGTCCGCATAAGAGACCTCTACGAGGACACGCGAGTAGTCCTTCGACCAGGACGTGATTCTGGCGGAGGCGCCTTTGAACGCCTTGTCGGCCTTTTCTTGAAGTCCTTTCAGGGGCTCGATGAAAAATCGCGTACGAGCGAAATCGTCCGTAAACCGAATTCCGACGATGCGGTTGGCGTAGGGGTCGGTGACGATAGACGACACATCGTAGCCGGGCGCGCCCTCGCCGGCGCCTTCCAGCGCGCCGCTCTCAATGTCGAGCTCTCGGAGCGTCATCAGATCTCCGTCTTGCGCAAGGCCGGCGAATTCTCCGGAAGGCGACTTGACGCCGAAATCGCTGATCGAATCGAATTCCCCAAGTTTGCTCTTGATGGAGGATTTAAAGACAAAGCGGCCGGAATCGTTCGGCGCATAGAACTGGATTTCTTCCTTGGCGGCGTTGTAATCGACGCGCAGGACCGGGTCACATTCGCCGTCGAGCACCCAATCATAGGTGTTGTCGCCGCCCGCCTGCGCCTGCTTGATGGAGCCGGAGGAAAGCTTAACGGAGATCAGCTCGGTTCCGGAAGGATGCGCCATGACGACAGATCCGGAATCGGTACGGCTGACGCATTCAATCGAGCCCGAGCCGAAATAAACATAGTCATATCGTAGCGAATTGAAGAGCACCGACTGCTTTTTGGCTGCACGATCGATGATGATCCAGCGCCAGATTTCATAAGTCTTGAGGCCGTCGCCGAACGACTCCTCGATAGAGGAGGAGGCGAGCAGCATGACGTGTTCCGGCCCCGCCCAGACGATGTCGCGCGCTTTGGCCTTGCCGATATTCATCCCGACAGGCGCGGCTTGACCGTCCAGGCTGACGAAGACGATCGCGCGACCGCCGCCGGGAAGAGATTGAATCTGCGCAAGCGTCCGGCCGTCGGGCGAAATTGCGGCCTCGCTGACGAACGGCAGCGCGCCATAGACGGCCGCGTCGCGGATCACCGGCGATTCAGCGCGCCCTTCGCCGCCAGCCGCAATCGAGACGCCGATGACGCAGGCCGCAGCGCGAAAGAGTCGCATGTTGTCTTCTTCCTACAACGCGTCATGCCGCCGCGCGCCAACGCTGCGCTTGCTGAAGACGTCACAAGGCCGCTATTCGTTCGCCGCGACCAGTTCGAGCCGCTTCGCAGCTTTGTCGAAGAGATAGAACTCCGACCCTTTGCCGCGGTAATCGGCGCGCCCGATCATTCGCATGCCGTCTGTCGATTTCGACACGATGGAGATCGCTGCGCCTTCGATCGCCTTCTCAAGTGAGGCTTGCGTCTTTTGGTCCGCCGGGTCGACGTGATGGACGCGCTCGCCGCCGACGGCGGCCGAATACAGTATTCGCGCCCGCGCCTCGCGCGGATCGTATGCGATACGACTGACGGCGCCGACATCCTGAGCGTCGGTCTTGAAAGCGCCTGCGTCGAGATCGTACTCCGTCAGGGACTGCCCGCCGCCCAGGTTGCGCAGCGCTTGGAGCGAGCGCGGGCTTGCGCCGACGCCGGTGAAGTTGATCTGTTCCTTCGCCATCTGGTCGCCGGAAATTTCGCCGGACTTGAGGAATCCCTTTCCGTTGGCGTTTGCGGCCATGATTTCAATCTTTTTTGTGGCCTCGTATTGATCGATCCTGGCGACGGGTTTCCCCTTGGCGTCGACGATCCAGTCAATCGTGTTCTTTTCTCCGTCCGACTCGCGCTTGATGTCGCCAGTCTTCAGGTTCGCCGATTGCAGCGAATAAAGAAGCTGATCCTGGCCTTGCTTGAGCCTCGAAGGTCCCGGGTTCGACACCTGCGGGTAGCTTCGCGCGAAAATGGCGCGGTCGCCGCCGCCCGGGTTCGAGGCCAGAAGCGCGCCCGCCGACGCGATGAAATAGTAATAGTCGGCGCCCTCTTCGTTTCCAAACAAGGTTCTTGATGCGCCGGTCTCGCGAGAGATCGACATCCAGCGTTGGAACTCAAGCTTCTGAAGTCCCTGGACGGTATCAAGCCCGCCCTTCTCACCTGAAAACCGAACCAGGACGTAATCGTCGCCGCCCCACTCCAAATCTTCGACCTTGACTGTGCCGAGGCCGATTCCTTGAGGGGGCGTCGAAGGGTCGTCCACCAAGTAAATGGCCAACGCCCGCTGGTCGCCCGCGTCACGCAGCACCGCATAGTGCTTGCCGCTTGGCGATATCTCAACGCCGTACACTTTGTCGGCGGCGTCCGCGCCGGTCGCAGCGACGACCAGCGCCGCGATGGCGACGGCGATGCGATGACTGTTCATTTAACCACCCCTAGTTCCCCGCCGGGCGCCGACAACAGCGGGCGCCTGAATACTTTTCCCTCTTAAAGGATTACTTCGGAGCAGACTAGGGGGCGGCGCGCCGGCCTGTTATTTCCGACCTGGCGATTTCTTCCACTCTGCGGGCGTTCTCGTCCCAGGTGAATCCTCTCCGGATGAGGGCGGCGCGCGCTGCGGCGCCGAAACGCGCACGCAGGCCGGCGTCATTCACCAGCGCGTCGAGCGCACCGAACAGCGCCTTGTTATCGTCCTCGGCGACGAGCATCGCGGCGCTCTCATCGACGACTTCGCGGATATTCGCCACGTCAGGCGCAATGATCGCGCGGCCCGCCGCCATGTATTCAAACAGCTTCAGCGGCGAAGCGTAGGCCGTCACCGCAGGCTGCAGCGCAATGTCGAAAGCGGCGAGGTGCGCCGGCACCGCGTCACGCTGGACAACACCCGTAAAGTTTACAGCCTTGTCGACGCCGAGCGATTTCGCCCGCCGCTCAAGGCCCGCGCGTGCGTCGCCGTCGCCAACGATGAGTAGAGCGATGTCTTCGCGCCGGCGTTCGCCGAGGTAGGAAACCACGCGGTCGAGGCCGTGCCAGTCGCGCACGAAACCCGCAAAACCCAGCACGATTTTGCCATCTAGGCCGTAGCGCGCGCGCACCGGCCGCGGATCGTGGTCGTCGAGAAATTCGCGTTCGACGCCGTTCGGGATCACCGTGATTCGTTCCGGCGCGACGCCCGCGGCGATGACATAGTCCGCAAGCGCCCGCGTCACCGGCAGAACTCGGGTCGCCGCGCGCCAGATCGACTGCTCGCTCCAATGCGCCAGCAACTTCAGCGCCAGTTTCCCGTAACGCGCGCGCTCTTCCGCGAGCGGCGCGTTGACCTCAAGCAGGAGCGGCAGGCCCCGAGCGCGCGCCAGCCGGACGCCCGAATGAAAGAAAAGATTGTAGCGTTCGTAGATCACGTTGGGCGCGAAGGCGCGGGCGCGGGCCGCAAGGCGCCAATAGGCCGGAACGGAATAGGCGAGTTCGGCGACCTCATGGATCGCCGGCGGCAGGAAGCGGCGAAGGCCGACGCCCGCCTGCGCATCGAGCGGGCGCGCCGCCGGCGCCGCCTCATCAGGGCCGACAATCTCGAGCTGGCATCCGCGCCGCGCCAACGCCTCGGTCAGGGAGCGAATGTGCACCGCCTGACCGTCGGAAGACTTCGTGCGATGGGAATAGAGGATCTTCATCGGCGGCCGCGTCTATAGGGCCGTTTGGGGCGGGCGTGGTGGCCATTCCGCCGCAGGACCTTTTGTTGCGCCGCCATGGGGGGCGTGCTATGCGCGCCGCAATTCGCGTCAAGGAGCCCGGCAGGTCTGCCGCTTGGCTCCAAATTCGCTGTAAATTCAATGGACTGGGTGCGGATTTCCGCCGCGCCGGACCGGACGGAGCAACGGGCCGCCCCATGCCTGCGGACGCATCCTCATCAACCGCCGCCGCCCGCTACGCCGAGGCGCTTTTCGATCTCGCTGTCGAGGGCGGGGCCCTCGAACGGGTCGAGGCCGACCTCAAGGCGCTCTCAAGCGCGATCGCCGGATCGACCGACCTCCGGGCGATGTTGAAAAGCCCCGTTTATGACGCGGACGCCAAAGCGCGTGCGATCTCCGCGATCGCCGACAAGGCGGGCGTGTCGCCGCTGACGAAAAACTTTCTCGGCGTTGTCGCGAAGAACCGGCGCCTCTTTGCGTTGGGCGGCGTCATCGCCGCGTTCATGCAGCGGCTCGCCGCCCATCGCGGCGAGGTGTCGGCGGAAGCCGTTTCCGCCGCGCCGCTCAACACCGACCAGACGAAGCGTCTCAGGGGCGAGATCGAGCGCGTCGTCGGCAAGGCGGTCAATCTCACCGTCAAGGTCGATCCGGAGCTTCTTGGCGGCATGGTCGTCAAGGTCGGCTCGACGATGATCGACTCATCGCTCAAGACGAAACTCAACCGGCTTAAATCCGTGATGAAAGAGGCGTGACGCTAAAATG